>JBAQYH010000561.1:0-9531 GCA_049299935.1 Methylobacter sp.
GACGGCGGCTATGTGCTGATCGGACTCAACCGGCCCCACCCGGAGCTTTTCGATAATATGCCCTGGGGGACGGCGCGAGTGCTTGATGAAACCCGCAACCGTATCGAACGCTATAAGTTTCGCCATCACGAATTGAGAGAACAATGGGATTTGGATACGCCGGAGGATTTGGATCGGTATCGGAAGCTTAGCCTAAGCTATACTGGTTTTGATTTGACCTGATAATGCCTGATCCGCTGCAAGCCTCTATAAACCCAGGGCCCATTTTGAACATTAAACAAAATGATTCTGGCTGTCTGCTTTTTATAGGCCGTATGTTTGAATATGGTTTCGAATTACCCGCTTCGGTGCACTAAACTAAACGTTGCTTTGGCTAACACCGTTTGACAGCATCAATAACGATCACGCCAACAACGTTAAATAAATTATTGAATAAACAATACGTGGGGTAAAACATGAGTGCTATGAAAGTTAAAACCAGTCTGACATTAGGGTTCAGTGTCGTGCTGTTATTACTGGCTATTGTTGCCGGTATTAGCATCAATAAAATGAATGATCTTAACGTTAGTATCGACAAAATTGTTAATGACAAATTTCCTAAAACGGTATGGGCCAACAACATTACCGCCAATATCAATATTATTGCGAGAGCCATGCGCAATACATTACTAATCAAGGATACCGATAAAATAACTCAAGAACTCGAGCGCATTGAGGAAGCCCGTAAAAACATTAAAGAAAATATGGCGCATCTTGAAAGCACCGTCAGAAGTTCAGAGGGTAAAACTTTATTCAACAATCTGCTTGATGCCCGCAGCGCCTACCTTGTAGCGCAAGACAAATTTATCCAACTGGTTGGCGAGCACAAACAAGAAGCGGCAGCCGACTATTTACTAACCGAAGTACGCGGCTTGCAAACGGCCTACATGACCGCTGTTGATAAAATTATCGAACATCAAGTTGCGTCGATGAAGCAGTCGGGACAAGATGCCAATACGTTAGCTTATAACGGTTTAATCGGTATTTTGGTTATTTCCGCTATAGCGATGATCATTGGCATTGTTTCCGCCTATTTGATCATTCGCACCCTGATGCGGCAACTTGGCGGCGAACCTGCTTATGCCGCCGATGCTGTTACCAAAATGGCCAACGGCGATCTTAGTTTAGACATTGCAGTAATGGAAAGCGATCAAAGCAGTTTATTGTATACGCTAAGAAGTATGCGCGATCAGCTGAGCAGCGTCGTGCAGCAAGTTCGCACCAATTCCGACGCCTTAGGCAGCGCTTCGCAGGAAATCAGCGCAACCGCTCAAGCCATCAGTCAAAGCGCTACCGAGCAAGCCTCAGGCGTTGAGGAAACCACGGCATCCATCGAAGAGTTGAGTGCGTCAGTTAAACAAAATGCCGATAACGCCAAAGTAACCAACAACATGGCGACGACGGCTTCGGAGGAAGCAGCCAATGGCGGAATAGCGGTAAAACGCACGGTAGAGGCAATGAAAGAAATCGCCGATAAAATCGGTTTGATTGAAGATATTGCTTATAAAACCAATCTGTTGTCGCTGAATGCGGCGATTGAAGCGGCGCGGGCCGGTGAACACGGCAAAGGTTTTACCGTCGTAGCCGCCGAAGTAAGAAAGCTGGCGGAAAATAGCCGGGTCACCGCACAAGAAATCAATAGCCTGGCTAAAAACAGCGTCAAAATTGCCGAAGATGCGGGCAGTTTGCTGGAAAAAATGGTGCCTAATATTAAAAAAACGGCGGATCTGGTCGAAGAAATCACCGCGTCTTCGGAAGAGCAGGCGCAAGGCATAGGCCAGATCAGTGATGCGGTCAATCAGCTGGATAAAGCGGCCCAACAAAACGCTTCAGGATCGGAAGAGCTTGCCGCCACAGCGGAGGAACTGAGCGGCCAAGCCATGCAGCTGCAACAGCTTATGTCATTCTTTAAAGTGGATAATCGTTAACCTGATTGCATTCTCAAGAGCCATGCGCCGGGATTGTCAGAGAACTTTCGGAAAGCTGCGGGTCCTTGCCGGTCATCCAAAACGGCGGGGCCAAGCTTGTTGTCATGGGTGTGGAAAGCGACCGGGAGCGGGAAGAGCCGGCTCCATCCACGAAGAGATTCGACTCACTGCCGGCAAGGGGCGTTTCCGGCGAACCGCCAACAAACTTTAAGCCTTATCAACCCTTCTTTTTAAAGTCCCGCACCCCGGCAAACCCAATCACCAAAACCAGCAACCCGCCAATCATCACCATTATTTTGGTCACCGGGAAACCCACCAAAAACAAAAACCGCTGTTGCTGGCGATTGCCGGAAGCATCCTGCACGGTAATATTGAGCCTGTAGATGCCGCGTTGCCGGATGGTTTGCGAAATTGGCGGGAGAGCAGCATCCATAGGCTGTGCGGGCTGCTGTTTAATCACGGTAAAGGCCTGGGCAGGATTCAACCACGACGTCAACTCCGCCAACTCCAGTGTGACCATGTTCTTTTCCTGTCCTTCTGCCAACGGTTCCACCGCCAACACTATCTGCCCGAGCTCAGGAAAAAAATGGCAAAAGTGCTTGCCTTCCAGCTCAGGCTGAAACTGGTAGCCGCTTAATCGCAAGCGGGTGTCGCCTACGGTCAGGAAACAACTGTTGTTGTGATCGACTCCGGCATGAGCGAATGCCGGTTGATACGTCACTAAGCTGAGGAGTGCGGCGATCAGAAAGCGCGCGCAGCACGCCATCGGCCGGGTTATCAAACGTTTCAAAATGCTTTCCGCCAATTCAAAAAGGCTAGTGTATCAACTTATGCCGCGGCTTGCGGCTCTGTCACTAAAATTTAATCAGGTCAACAGGATGACAATGTTAGAATTTTGCGCTACAAAACACATTTCCTTTTCCTTATTTCCGGAGCATCAATGGGCCCTCATTACCTGAACCGTTTTTTCACCCCCAAATCCGTTGCTATTGTTGGTGCATCCGAACGTGAGGCAAGCGTGGGTTACCGGCTGCTGCTTAATATGCAGGAAGCGGGCTTTAAGGGCGGGCTTTATCCGGTCAACAACAAACGCGAAACTTTATTAGGCCTGAAAGCTTATCCCGATCTCAATGCCGTTCCCGAGGATCTCGACCTGGTGGTGATTGCGACCCCGGCGCCCAGCGTTCCCGGCGTGGTGCGCCAGTGCGGCGAGAAGGGCGTCACATCCATTATCATTATCAGCGCCGGTTTCGGCGAACTGGGCGCGGAAGGCAAACGGCTGCAACAGGAGGTCCTGGACATCGCCCACCGCTACAGCATCCGCATCATCGGCCCGAACTGCCTGGGCGTTGCGCGTCCCAGCGGCCACTTGAATGCGACCTTCGGCGACGGCACGATTAAAGACGGTAATCTGGCGCTATTGTCCCAATCGGGCGCGGTGTGTACGGCGATTCTGGATTGGGCCAAGTCCCAGGACATCGGCTTCTCGACCGTGGTATCGATGGGCGGCGCGGCGGACATCGATTTCGGCGAGGTGCTGGATTATCTGGCGACCGACAGCAAAACCACCGGCATTTTGATGTACGTTGAAGGCATCCGCGACGCCCGGCGCTTCTTAAGCGGCCTAAAAGCGGCGGCGCGCCTAAAGCCGGTGATCCTGATCAAGTCGGGCCGTCATGAAGCGGGCTGCAAGGCGGCGATGTCGCATACCGGCGCGATGGTCGGCGGCGACAATGTGTTCGATGCGGCGATTGCCAGGGCCGGTGTCGTTCGAGTCTACAGCATCAATGAGCTGTTTTCCGCGGCCCGTGTTTTGGCCAACAATTACGTGGTCAAAAAAGACCGTCTGGCGATTATCACCAATGCTGGCGGCCCCGGCGTGATGAGCACCGACCGCGCCGAGGATGTCGGCGTGCAAATGGCGGAACTAAGCCCTGCCAGCATCGACGCACTGAACGAGGTATTGCCGGTGCACTGGTCGCATGCCAATCCGGTCGATATTCTGGGCGATGCGACGTCCGAGCGTTACCAAAAAGCACTGGAAATCTGTCTTAAAGATAAAAATATCGACGGCATACTGGTCATTCTGACGCCTCAGGCGATGACCAACCCGACCCAGGTCGCCGACTGCATTATCGAAGGCGCCAAAACCAGCAAAAAGCCGGTGCTGGCTTCATGGACGGGCGGCGCGCGGGTTCAGGAAGGCCGCAATCTGTTTGCCAACAGCAAAGTCGCCCACTTCAGCACGCCGGAAATTGCCGTCGATGCATTTTCATTCCTGGCCAGCTACACCCAGAACCAGATCCTGCTGAAACAAATCCCCTCGCCTACCGACGAATTGGCAACGCCCGATGTTGAAGGCGCGCGCTTGATTATCGAACGGGTGTTATCGGAAGGCCGCCAGGTTTTAACCGCGCAGGAAGCCAAAGCCATCCTGGCCGCGTTCCACATTCCGGTCAACCAGACGATCAAAGTGACCAGCGCCAAAGACGCGATGATTGCCGCTGAAACGATGCGCTTTCCGGTCGTGTTAAAAATCAATATGGCCGAATTCAGCCATAAATCCGATATTGGCGGCGTGCGGCTTAACATCAACAGCGTGCAGGAAGTGTCGCACCACTTCATGGAAATGGAATCGGCGATTAAACAAAAATATCCCGAAATTACCGAAGTGGGCATGACGGTTGAACCGATGTTCAAATCCGCCAGCGGCCGCGAGCTGATGATCGGCGTGGTCAGGGACCCGGTATTCGGCCCTGCGATCAGCGTCGGCCTGGGCGGCACGATGGTGGAAATATTGAAGGACAGCGCCGTCGCGCTGCCGCCGCTGAATGCGTATATGGTCGAGCAAATGATTGCCAAGACCAAGGCGGCCAGATACCTGGAGGCATTCCGCCAATTACCGGTTGCCAATAAACAGGCGCTGGTGGATGTGCTGCTTAACGTATCAACCATGGTCAGCGAGCTGCCGGAGATTTTGGAGCTGGACATTAATCCGCTGATCGTTGACGAACACGGCGTCATGGCGGTTGACGCCCGCATTAAAGCGGAAACATCGCATCAGCTCAGCCCTTATTCGCACATGGCGATCCATCCTTATCCCCATGAACTGATCCAGCAATACCAATTAACTAACGGCACCAATATTACGATCCGGCCGATCCGCCCTGAAGATGCGGGCATGGAAAAGGATTTTGTCCATCGCTTATCCGAGCGCACTAAATATTTCCGTTTTATGCAGGCTTTGCAGGAACTGACGCCGGAAATGATCGTGCGTTTTACCCAAATCGATTATGACCGTGAAATGGCCTTTGTCGCAGTCACCAACGATAAAAACATGCCGAATGAATTGGGCGTGGGCCGCTATATGGTCAACCCGGACGGCAATTCGGTGGAATTTGCGCTGGTCGTTGCCGATGACTGCCAGTGCATGGGCATAGGCACCCGGCTGATGAAAACCTTGCTGCAAACCGCCAAGGCCAAAGGCATGTCGTTCTTTGAAGGCGAGGTGTTGGCTATTAACAAGCCGATGTTGTCGCTGGTGACCAAGCTGGGGTTCAGCATTGAGACCATCGCCGACGATCAGGAAGTGGTGCGCGTTGTTAAGGATTTGAGGCAGTAATAATATTTTTGTAACTAACTGATGGTACGCACGGACATGATAAAAAAGCGTCGTCCACGAAAAGCACGAAAATAGTTAAAACACATCGTTCAGAGGCTCCGGCGCTCACGTTATACAACAAGTCTGTTCAAGATCGCCATTTGGGATGAATGCCGAATGACTCGGATGTAGGCAGGAATAAGCCCGCCCGGCGTCAGCCAGGGTGGGCGTTTCCGGCCTACGCAGCTACGTTGCTAATTTTTCGTGCCTTTCGTGCCTTTCGTGCTTTTCGTGGACAATGCGTAACATCAGTAACTAATTAGAGAGCCTGATAATTGACCGAATTAAAGGAAACAAAAACTCAATCCATATTAATGAACTCAGCGGAGATGCACGAAGAAGCATCTCTGATCGAGGTCGTCATTGAGGTACCGCGCGGTAGTTTTTTGAAGCGGGGCTCCACCGGAAAATTGGATTTTATTTCTCCCGTCCCCTGCCCGTTCAACTATGGTTCCGTTCCGGCATTCATCGGCTTGGATGGCGATCTGCTGGATGCGGTAGTGCTTGGCCCCCGGCTTCCTTTGGGGGCGACCGTAAAAGTTTATGCTTGGGGGGCTGTTGGATTGATCGACCATGGCTTGCATGACGACAAACTGATATGCAGTCTCTCGCCAATTCCCCCATGGCAGCGACGGCTGATTCTTCTGTTTTTTGTGATTTATGCCAGGGCCAAGAGCCTGATCAATCTAATAAAAGGCCACAGGGGGCGCAACAGTTGCGAAGGCTGGCGTGACGCCGCGAGCGCTTTGTCCAGAGCAACACCACGCGCTCAGGGCGATTGGAACGGGCCAACCACCTTCTAATACATTTACGCAATACGCTACGCTATTACGCCCTACATTTTAATTTAAAAAATCTGCCATAAAGCATCAAACCTAACAACAAAACAACCATTGCCGCAATAACCGGCTTATCGCCAAATCTTGCATAAGGCGTCATGCCGCCCATCGGGGTTATCGTTCCGGTCAGCGCGGTTTCCTGAAACAAGGGGGCTTGATTGATAATCTCGCCCTTTGGCGAAACAACAGCCGTCGTGCCGGTGTTTGTCGCCCGCAATAAAAAGCGCCCGGCTTCCATCGCCCGCATTCTCGCCATTTGCATATGCTGATGCGGCTCTATCGAATCGCCGAACCAGCCGTCATTGGTTACGTTAACCAGGAAAGCCGCATCCGCTAAGCCCCGAACACTCAAATCGCCGAATGCGTCTTCGTAACAGATCAAGGTTATGAACGGGTAGCCGCCCGCTTTCAACAAGGGCTGATCGATTGCGCCAGGGGTAAAATTTCCGAGCCTGATATTTATCAGGTCGAGCACAAAACCCGACAAGGGTTGCAGCGGCAGATATTCCCCAAAAGGCAACAAATGGATTTTGCGGTAGATGCCTTGTTCCTTGCCCAGGGTTATGACCGCATTGAAGTTTTTAGTTGGGGCGGTTTCCTGCACGGGGACACTGATAATTAAATCGGTATTGTGCTGTTTGGCGTCATTCGCCAAAGGCGCTAAAAAAGCATCTTTAACCTGATCCAGATAGGCGGGAATCGCTGTTTCCGGCCAGATAACAATATTGGAATCCCAATGCTGCCCGGTCATTCTTATATATTTTAAGATGGTACCGATTTTATTTTCCGGCCGCCATTTTTGATCCTGCGCTATATTGCCTTGAAGCATTGAAACGCGAATCGGCTGCCCGATTTCATGCGTCCAGGTTACATGCCGCAGCAAGCCGCCCGCGCCCCACAGGACGGCAAGCGCCGTTACCAGCAGCAACTTTTTGCCGCTCCGAAAAGTCTCTACTGCAATGGAAGCCGTTAACGCCACGATGAAACCGGTGCCGTAAGCGCCCAATACCGGTATGTATCCGGCCAGGGGCGTTTCCAATTGGGAATAGGCAATCTGGAACCAGGGAAATCCGTTCAGCACCCAATAGCCCCGGACATATTCAACCAGTATCCAGATAACCGGCATCAATACGATCCTGCCTGCCCCCTTCATTTTGACCGAAAGGTAACCCGCCAATGCCGGAAATACGGCCCAAAAGGCGGCGAACAAACCGGTCAGCATACTGGCCCCAAACACACCGGCCCCGCCAAAATCGTGCATGCTGATGTAAACCCAGGACACCCCCGAACCGAACGCACCCAAGCCGAATAAATAGCCGCGCAAGGCCGCGCGTTTAGCCGAACTATTCCGCCAGGAGGCGAATAAAAACATTAGCGCCAGCAAAGCAAAGCAGGAATAATCAAAAGGGGCAAAAGATAAGGTAAGTAAAATACCGGCGATGGGGGCGAAAAAATCCCAATACTTACTGTTTGAATAACACATGTTTTATTTTAAAAGGTCTTTTGTAAATGGACGCCCAATGAAATTAGCTGCCATAATACCAAAAACCGAAACGAGCCAATTATCCTTGTTGGAGTGGAGACCCTTCGTGCTGAGCCTGTCGAAGCATGAGCGGCTTACTCCATGAGGTTTTCATGGCTTATCAAGTGCGTAGCATATGCCGGCAAAGTGCAGCGCATCAATATCACCTCAACGGGCCTGTTTACCATAAGGAGTATATTTTGAAAATTGTTAAAGTGCCAAGGCCAATGCGCATGGTGTGGGGAAGTTTGGTCGCCTACTGGTTGTCGGGCATTATTAACCCGGCTTTTGTTGCGATTGCGGTCATGATCGCCCTGTTTATCCCGGTTTTGGTCATTGACCCTTATTTTCCCAGCCGGCCTGAAAATTAAAGGTCTGCGATACGGGACATAGTTTTTCTTCATAGGCCGCAAGCCATGAAAACACCGCTGTTAATTTTTATGCTCTTGCCGCTGTGTTCGTTTAATGCCGCCGCTGAAAAGCTCTATAAATATCAGGATCGGCAAGGCATATTGCACTTTACCGACAAACCGCCGAAAACTGAGCAAAAACATCTTGAAGTCCGGCAGCTGAAGGCGGCGCCCAAGCACTTAGTCTCGCTATTGCAGTCGGGTGAAGAACGGCATCCCCGGTTTTATATCCGTAATGATTATGCAGGTCCCGTGGAAGTTGAAATCGATTTTTCCGAACGGGACAATGTCCAGGCTACGCCCGACCTGCCCAGACGGTTTGTTGTTGCGCCTGGAACATCCGACACGCTTTTTGAAATCAGCGGTATCGATGAACTTAAATCATGGCGGCTTTCAGTTAAGTACAGTTACATCACCGGCAGCCCTCTAGCGCATTACAGCTCCACAACCGGCTATTTGCCGCCGATAGCACCCAACGCATCATTCCGGATTTCCCAGGCTTTTGGCGGCCGTTTCAGCCATAACGACGAACAGAACCAATATGCCGTAGATATTGTGATGCCGGTCGGCACGCCGGTTTATGCGGCCAGATCGGGCATCGTCCTGGAAGCCGAGGATGATTTTTATAAGGGCGGCACCAATAAGGCCTACACGTCCGAAGCCAACAACATCAGGATTCTGCACGACGATGGTTCCATGGCGGTTTACGCCCATTTGGAACTGGAAACAGCCCAGGTTTATCCGGGGATGGCCGTGACCGCAGGACAGTTGATCGGCTATTCGGGCAACACCGGTTTTTCCACCGGCCCGCATCTGCATTTCGCGGTTCAGATCAACCAAGGCATGAAACTGGTCTCTGTGCCGTTTACCTTTATCAACCGGCAAGGCCGAGCCGTGGAACCGTCAGTTAAGGCATGGCTTAAAGGGGTTGCTCCCTCTCAAGTGGCTAATGCTGTCGAATAAGTCAGGACTTGTTGGCCACAGGCTTTCATCCTTGCAATTGCGGAGCGAAACTCCATGATTGCAAGGATGATAACGCGCAGACTGCAACCCGAGCTCGAATACCTGCTGGATAACTACCCGGCTGTCGCCCTGCTGGGTCCTCGACAAGCCGGCAAAACCACGCTGGCAA
>JBAQYH010000562.1:0-2347 GCA_049299935.1 Methylobacter sp.
GTCGGGTCTTGAATTGTGCATGGACACAGAAAAGGAGTCAGGTTACTTTTTGTCAGTGGCTTGTTGATTAATAAGGTGAAATTTGGAGTCGATATTCATGCCAATTTACAGGTTTAATCCACTACTACCTACTGAAACAAAGCAACCCGGACACCAATATCATCGACTTCAATCACGACGCGACCGATAACCAAGAACCGCACCGATACTCATGGCAAAACCGCCAACTACAGCTCAATCGCATGGAAATTAACAGCGCCGTGTGTTTCCCTATATTGCGTTAACCGAGGCGTTGGCGCATGTGGCTGATTGGTAATCCAGCCTAATAAATCCTTGCTTAGTTGAAAAACGCTTTCATCGTATCATTAATTTGCTGCTTGGCTTCATGCAGGATATTTAATGAGAGTTCGGGGGACAACGAAAAGTTTTTTAATTTGCTGGCAGCAGGAATAGAGGAGATGACCGGAAGTTCGGACATGTTCTTCTGTCCGATTTTGCTGTGTAAGCGGGAAAGGACGACGATGTCGGTTAAGTTAAGTTTTTCACTGTTGTTTTGATACCAGTCTTCGGCGTAGAGCGGAATTTTAAGATATTCCTCGACAAATCCCCAGTCACGCAGAATTTTGTATCCGACCGGGCCTTTGACGTACTGCAGAGCGAGTTCAATATCTGATTCGGTGTAATAGTCTGTGGGGAAATTGGCGGTAAAGCTTAAGAAAGGTACCGTGCCGATATTGCAGATCAGTCCTGCGAGTAATGCCTCTTCCGGATTAACTTGTTTGGTAATAGTCGCCAAAACAAAACTTAGAATGGAAATAGAGAGGCTCTCTTTCCAGATTTCATCCAAGTGTTTTTTTATAAGGGGTGAATTGGTTTTGAAAATGCGGTTAATGCTTAAACTAATGACTAAGTTACGAGTGGCATTTAATCCAATACGATTTACAGCTTCAAAGCAGCTTTTTACCGGGGTTACGCCTAGATAAAGAGGGCAATTGGCTAAGCCGATAAGCTTGGCGGAAAAAACCGGATCATGTTGAATGATTTTTACGACATCGGCAACGCCGACATCATCGTTGTGCATGGCGTTGCGCAATTTGATCGCTATATCCGGCAATGAAGGGATATTAAGTTCTTCAGTGTTATAGTGATGAAGAAAGCCGGATATCAAATGGTTATCCGTCAATTCATCGGGAATCACCAGTGTTGAGAATTGTGATAATGGCGCATATTTGGGCGACAATATTTTTTGCGAGACGCGCAAAACACTCACATCAGTTTGAGTTGTGGCCGTTGTTGTATGCTTGGCTCCGCTTGAGAGCGGAAATTTAGCCTCTCCGGTTTCAGCCTTTATTTCATAAATTTTGCCGTGCTCATCCGATAAGTGAACGGTGCCTTTTAGCAAATAAAAGGCGGAGTCGGTTGTATCGCCGGAACGAAACAAGGTGGTTTGTTTAGGAAAAACTTCAGACTTAAGGTCGGATGTAAAGGCTAAAAGCTTTTCATTATCGTAGTTCCTGATCGGAAAGAGTTTTTGTACAACCTGCATTGAAATTTTTTCTGAAACAAGGCTGCATGGAGACAAGGTATTTTTATTGTTTTTTAAATTCATGTTTATTTCTTAAAACTTATAATTAGAGAGCCTGTCTGCTCAAAAAACTAGAAAAAATACTCATCCACAATATTCCGTCATTAAAATTCAAAAAAAGACAGAGTAAATCAGTCTGTAAATTTTATCATTTTGCGATACAAATCACATTTTTGTAAGTAAAAAATATTTTTTGTAAGTCAATGCTGACTTTTTGGCGATAACGGACTTCACCCTCATTATGATTTGGCTATGTCATTGTTAAGCGTGGAGCCTTGTTTGTTTAAATGGAGCACTGGCTTCGCCTGCAAAGCTTGCGCTCCATTGAGCCGCTTTTACTGTTTCGAATAAGCTCTGGCCTTCGTGCCGCGGCAGGGTTACCTTCAACATTTAACGGCGGCATCGTTTTTTGATTCGGCAACGGCTTTTTGTTTAAGGCTATCAGTATTGTCCCCAATTGAAACCCGGCGGTAATTATGTTGGAATCATAGTCCGTGTTGCCGGAGAAAACTATCCATGTTTTGGCATGAGGTTGATCCTTATAGAGCATTTTCACTTGGCCGTGAGAACGATAAAAACATCCCCGGAGCATAATTAATGAACGGTCTGCAACGCATGTTGAACGATATTGAAATGGAAGTTAACCTGACCCGCCATCTGATCGGTAAAGACGCTTTGGATGGCAGGGTCATGGCCGCCATGAAACAAGTGCCGAGGCATGAGTTTTTACCTGCGGATTATAGCTACCTTGCCTACGATAAC
>JBAQYH010000563.1:0-6412 GCA_049299935.1 Methylobacter sp.
AAATAGCCCAGCTTAACGAGGATTTGAAAAAAACTTCCGCACTCAACAGGTTTCAAGCTGTACAGTGCGGTAAAACGAAAATTACGGCTAAGAGGAGAGCCTTTTATTTTCTATACGCTGAATTAGAGGCATCTTCAGCAATCGCTTTCGCTGATGCTTCGTACTTATCGTGCTCACTGCTTTTAACCAAAACCACTGTAACAATCACAGCCAAAACAACGCCGGCCACTAAAGGCCAGAAATTATCTTTTTCTTGTACTTCACTCATAGCTACTCTCCATCTAATTGATTAAGGACAAAAATTGATTTGCGTCAACGCGGGGCTATTTAAACAAAATCCGGCATAAAAAAATTGAGCCAGATCAACAAATGTTTCTTTATGAGATTCCAAGCAATGTATAAGCCGAGGATTAAAGGTTGGTTGGGGTAAGGCACGAAAAATGCCGATATTTTTCTGAAGGTTTTGTCGAACCGACTAACCGCCGTTAATGATGTGACGGCAGCTTGCTGACGGCTTGTAAATCCCAAGGCAGCGGCTCAATAGCCGCTTCCAAATGCGCTTCAATGCGATCATCCAGTTCAGCAAAAAAATCAATACCGGTTTGCGCTTCTATGTTGTCGATATTGGTCACGAACTGCGCCAACGGCTCTTTGCCGTTGACGGTTTGCGGCACTAAAAAGGCCAGAGCAATAGACGGTTTGCCGGAGGCGGCTTCCGTCATATAAATTTTGTAAAAGGCATCCGGTATTTCCACCAACCAATCTGACGGTAAGCGCTCGACCGTGCCGCTAAAAACCGGCCCGGTCACCACCCATACTTTGCCGAAGTTTTTGGCAAACTGTTTGATTTCCGTCTCCTCCAAATGCTGCCACAGTTGCTGGTTGAGCTTGGCTTTTTGCGGGGTGATGTTGGTCATCAAAAAGCTGTCCGCCTGCCCTGCCCGGCCGTAAAGATGGCTCATCGCGTAATTCGGCGCCATGTGGCCCCGGTCGTAACCGCTTTTTTGGTAACTGTCGTGACTGACTCGGTTAATGCCGCGCCAGTCGGTTTCAAAGCGATTGGGGCGTTTTAAGGACGGCGCATTTTCTGCGTCGGCTGTCAGCGCGTATTCCACCCACAACGGGTTGCCGCGCAAATCCGAATAGCCCATGATAAAGCCGTGATTGCGCAAGATGCGAAACCAGGTGTCGATATTTTTGGCATCGCGGGCTTGCGGCGCGCCTTGGTAAAGCAAGGCCGGACGGGCAACTTTAACTTCATAGCCATAGCCGCCCAAGCCCAGGCCGATAATAATCAGCAACAGCAGAGGATGCTTGCGGCTTAGGCGAAATATTCCCAGCAATAATTTAAACAGGCTTAGTGTGGACGATCTTTTGCGCATTGACGGACGGTTGTTTAAAAGCTATTTGTCCACGAAAGACACGAAAAGCACGAAATAAGCTTGATGTTATATCGCGGCCACTCCTCACTACCTATCACTTTACTTGAGTAGCACGTCATACCGGCATGGACTGCCGGTGTCCAGAGCACATGGATGTGGCAATACCTAACCATCCATGACTTCTGGATTTGCCGGGATGACGTATTGGACATTTTCGTCAAACTGGCAGAGTTAAACCCGCCCTCCCCAACAGCAGAGGTTTTCGTGCTTTTCGTATCTTTCGTGGAAAAAATGTTTTGCTCAGGATTAAGCAGCTTCTGCATCAGGACTGAATAAATAATCTTTTTTCAAACAATGATCCAGCCATTTTTGCAGGAAATAATTTAGCCGCCATTTGTAATTCATGATTTCACGGCTTAATCCGGGATCTTTAAAAACCTGCGCCACCCCGGCACGGGCATGATCGCTTAATACCTCGGCCAGCTGCGCATCCAGGTAAACCCTTATTTTTACGGCGGGCGCCAGAAACTCTTCCTTATTTCTATTGAAGCAATGGCTCAGTTCCACGGTCATGGTGTACGGCGTACGCTCGATGATTTCAAGATGCAGCGTGGTGTGGTGGGGAGCAAGGCCAATGGCGGTTTCTTTAAACGCCATTAAGTCCGGAATTAATTTTAACAATTTTTGATAGTTGGATTCGCAGACTTGTTCGAGGCAGATGGATTTGTTGACCGGATTTACAAAACTCATGACCGCTGTCAGTTTTCCCGGTAACAAGCATAGGCGCTGGCGGTTTCCCATAGCACCACTTGGGCAACGTTAAAGCCGGATTGTTTGAGGTGCCGGTAAATCATCTTGCTCAGAACTTCGGCGGTGGGATGTTCGTCCAGGGCAAGGAAGCGCTCCTGATTTGCAGTGAGCATGGGGATGATCGGGTCGTCTTTATGCAACAGGAAATTATGATCGAGCTGCTGGTCTATAAACGCTTCAACGCTATCCCTAATATCGGAAAAATCGCAGACCATGCCTTGGTCGTTGAGTTGTTCCTGCTCTATGGAAATCGAGGCTTTGACGCTATGCCCGTGTAAATTGCGGCATTTGCCGGGGTGATTCATTAACCGGTGTCCGTAACAAAAATACACCTCTTTGGTAATCGTATACATAATAAAAAAACTGTTCGGTAATTAAATAAGGAGCGGAGCTTTAGTCCCCTTTTATGCTCTTTATGGTAGCGGCAATCTCGTAGCTGCCGTCGTCTTGTGGGGTGCTTCTGATAACTTCGATAAAAGCGGTCATTGAGGGAGTGAGTGTATTCTTGGGAATGACGTTTATTTCCATTGCCTTGCCGGAATCAAAAACACGGTCGGCAATGAATGAAACGCCCGCCCCGCTGATGGATGAACAACGCCCCTGGTGTATTTCATCTGAACCCGCAAGCTTATAGGTGACGTCGCAGTCTATTTCCATTCGAATATAATTACGTTTTTCATCATATTCCAACATATTCATTCTCCGCTCTCGTTACATTTATTGCATTCACTGGCCCAGCTGTATGGCCCTGACTATGAAGTTTACTATAAAAAGCAAATAATGGGGCATGATTTGCAACAGAGCAGCCAATTGAGCTATTCCACTGGATATTAGCCTGAAATTATGTAATATGGTGCCGACTTTTACATCACAAATAAACGAGACTTCTGAGTATTAGCTAATGAATAAAGCAATAGTTTTAACTGGAATCACCACCACAGGCACACCGCATTTGGGTAATTATGTCGGTGCGATCAGGCCGGCCATTGCGGCGAGCAAGGACGCGAATGTTACGCCCTTTTATTTCCTGGCCGATTATCATGCGTTGATTAAATGCCAGGAGCCGGAAAGAGTCAGGCAATCCAGCCTTGAAATTGCCGCCACTTGGCTGGCCCTGGGGCTGGACACGTCGAATGCGGTTTTCTATCGGCAGTCGGATGTGCCGGAAATTTTGGAGCTGTCATGGATGTTGACCTGTGTCGCGGCAAAAGGCTTGATGAACAGGGCCCATGCTTATAAGGCGGCGGTTGCCGAAAATGAGCAGAGCGGCGAGAACGATGCCGATAAGGGCATTACCATGGGCTTGTTCAGCTACCCGATTTTAATGGCCGCCGATATGCTGATGTTCAACGCCAATAAAGTCCCGGTCGGCAAGGATCAGATCCAGCATATTGAAATGGCCAGGGATTTGGCCGGCCGTTTCAATCACATTTACGGCGAACATTTTGTGCTGCCGGAAGCGGTCATTGAAGAGCATGCGTCAACCTTGTCGGGCCTGGACGGTCGCAAGATGAGCAAGAGTTACAACAATACCATCCCATTATTCGAGCCAGAAAAAAAACTAAGAAAACTCATCAACAAGATTAAGACCAATTCGTTGGAACCGGGCGAACCGAAAGATCCCGAAGGCTGCACTTTATTCAGCATTTACCAGGCCTTTGCCGGCCAGGCGGAAGTGGCCCAGATACGGCAGCGTTATGCGGAAGGCATCGGCTGGGGTGAAATGAAGCAGGTGTTGTTCGAGCATATTAATGATCACCTGATTCCGGCAAGAGAGCGTTATGAGGCATTGATGCAGGCCCCGGAACATATCGAAGAACAATTGCAGGAAGGCGCAGAAAAAGCGCGCGCGGTCAGCGTACCGTTTATGAAGGAATTGCGTAAAGCGGTCGGGATTTCCAGGATTTCTTTGTGATGCCTGAAACCGTTCGAGTCGTTGGGTTAGCATAACCTCACACGCCGCATATCACCACGAAGTTCACGAAGAAAAAAACAGCATAAAAACTTCGTGTCCTTCGTGGTGATTACTGAGTCCCGGCGAACCGGGATTGCACTTCAGCGTTGAAAACCCCGTTACAGCAGCTGCCCCAGTGCAAAAGCGCCAAAATAAGTAGCTATAAAGTAGAACAAAGCCAAGACCGCACTGGCGAGAATATTGATGGAAAGAACTTGCCTGATAATGTGGGTGACCACCGCATAGTCCCAAAATAAAAGCAGAGTCAAAAAATAATAACTTAAAGGTTCTTCGGTGATGGTTAGCCAGATCAATACAGGTATAACGAACAGGCCGATTAGATTCGCGCAAAATATAATCGCTGTCGTCACCTGTATGTAGGCGTATAACGTCTTGTTAATGAAAAGCATGACGCCTATAAAAATAAGCGTTAGCAATGTCTCTATACTGACTTCGGTAAATGATTCTATCGGGTCGTCAGTCATGTTGGCCTGCATCAGATACTCGGCAACAAAATAGAACACCAGATTCTGTTTGAAAAAATCGATTGATCTCGGCAGCTCAAGCGGGTTATTTCTTAACCAGCATAGCGGTAGGTATTGTTTCAAAACATCCATAATCACCTAGAGCTTTATTTTACAAACTATTAAGCCACGGAGGCAGGAGCCCCCGTGAGTATGTGGATACTATTTAAAATCCGATGAATCCGAGTAGCCGGTTAAAGAGGGAGCATCATAGCTACTGAAATTATCATTCAATAACTGCACCAGTTCTTTGGCTTTATTGGATATCTGAGTCAAGCGGAGTTTGTTTTTTTTATTCCAGCCGACGGGTTCGGAAATCGGGAGCATCATGCGGCTGAAGGTCAGGTTTTTTTCGAAAATACTGGTCAGGTTTTCCATTAAATGGAGTTCTTTTTGGCGAGCGTTCAGCTGATTGATTATGAATTTTGCCTGGAACTTGCTGAAAATAATGTGCAGCGGAGTCATGATCGCAATCAGCGTAATCACGATTGCAGGCCCAATGATGGGGTCTATCAAAAACTCCAGAATGCCGGTTTCTATTTCGGCAAAAATGGCAACAGTGGCAATAAATCCAAGCACGATGAGACTGGAAAAAGTTGACCGGTCTTTCCATTGGCCGATGGCTTTTTTTACTTCCGGCATCACCACATTACTGATTTCACGCACGTTTTTTTCCAGCGAGCTCAATACGCGGTAAGTGCGGTCATATCCCACATTGGCTATGCGCTGTTCTATCGCGGCAAAATCGGCAGGATTTTGAGAACTCACGCCGCCTTCCTGGCTAGGCAGGACAATAAACTCACCGGTATTCAAGCCCAACCCGGCGAGCTTTCTTTGCCATGAGGATATGATTTCGCTGTTTGTAGACGAACTCAACATTGCTGCCGGTTTGTCTATCAAATAAACAAATTTATTGGAATCCTGATGAAGAGCGATGTTTTCTATTACCTCATCGACCAGCGGCGATGTTGAATCAAAAATATCGGTAAAAATTAAAACCAGATCAGACGTCTCAATAATATGTTGTGCTAACAATGAGGTAACCGGATGAGACGGGGCGGCGCTGATGTTGGGTGCATCGATGAACAGCTTGCTTTTCAGGCGGTCGCTGTTGAGCGTTTTCAGTTCCAGATAAGAATTAATACGCTCCCCTTCGCCTTGTTGACGCTGCTCGATTTTGCGGCTGATTTGATAAAACGGGAACCGGTGATCTACGTCCAGCGCAGTGCCGGGCAAGGTTGCCGGGTTGGACTGATTATTATGCAGCAAGACGGTAAATTTATGACTGGATGTTTGAATACCGGAAAACAAATCATCCGCAGCCAGATAATTATTGATAAACCTGGACTTGGCTGTTGAATTGCCGCCGATCAAGCTGATTATCGGCCACCATGAGTTTTTACTGGCCGTCGTTTCATCCATTTCGATGAGTCCAAGATCGTATTCGATTTGATCGAGTTCCTGAAAGACTTTTGATGCTTTCAGTAAAACCGGACTGTCAGCGGCGAAGTGTTTTTCAAGGTTAAGCAGGTATTTGCTTACTGTCTTTTCAGTCATCAGTTGACACCGTATTTGTTGGATATTTTATGAATAAGATGGTAACGAAGTATACACCCAGAATGGAGGATTAATGCAAAAAAACCAAGCTCGAACGGCGGTGTTTTGTTGCTGAAAAATGAAAAAATGTTGGATGAATATTGTTCTTTTCGTACTAAAATGAGACGAATTTTAGTATATTGAGC
>JBAQYH010000564.1:0-1528 GCA_049299935.1 Methylobacter sp.
GTTAAGGTTCAAACGGATGTATTTCTAGCGGAAATTGATACGGTAGGCGGTGATCTGCGCCATCTTGAATTGGTCAAACACCATGATACTGACGACAAGGCTAAGAATTTTACGCTGTATGAGGATAAGGGCTTGCGCACCTATATTGCCCAATCCGGCTTGATAGGCCATGGTTTGCCTAATCATAAGTCTATTTTCGCAAGCAAAACTGCCGCTTATAAAATTGCCGAAAATGAGAACCAGGTTCAGGTTAAGCTGGAATGGTCCGATACAAGCGGACTTATTGTAGAGAAAACTTTTACTTTTCATAAGAATAGTTATTTGATAGAGGTGGGCTACGAAATCACCAATAACAGTCAAAGCCGCCTGAACCCGCATGCTTATTATCAATTGTTGCGTGACGGCAAGGCTCCGCAGGGAGATCCGAAATTCATTGCGACCTATACCGGTCCGGCGGTCTATACCGACAAGGAAAAATTCCAAAAAATCGATTTTTCAGATATCGACAAGGGTAAGGAAAAATATCAAAAGCAAGCCCAGGATGGATGGATTGCGATGTTGCAGCACTACTTTTTTAGTGCCTGGCTACCGCAAAGCGATCAGTCGCGCGAGTATTACACCAAGAAAATCGGTGAACTCTATACGGCAGGGCTTATCGTTCCATTGGCTGCGATCGAGCCGGGTGCGAAATTAAGCACGAAGATGCCTTTATATGCAGGCCCTCAAGAACAGGACAATATCAATAAATTGGCGCCTGGACTTGATTTGGTTGTCGATTATGGAATGCTGACGATAATCGCTACTCCGATCTTTTGGGTAGTCCAGTTCATCAATAAAACCGTCCAGAACTGGGGAATTTCTATTATCCTTCTGACTGTATTGATTAAACTGGCGTTTTATCCGCTTTCGGCGAAAAGTTATCGTTCCATGGCGGCGATGCGGGTTGTTTCGCCTAAATTGCAGAAATTGAAGGAACAATACGGCGATGACCGGCAGCGCTTGCATCAAGCCATGATGGAGCTTTATAAAACGGAGAAGATTAATCCGCTGGGAGGATGCCTGCCGGTGGTCGTGCAGATGCCGGTATTCATCGCGCTTTATTGGGTGCTGTTGTATAGCGTCGAAATGCGCCAAGCGCCCTTCATGGCGTGGATACATGATCTGTCGGCGCCTGATCCCTATTACGTGTTGCCGATAATTATGGGTATCACGATGATTATTCAAACCAAGTTGAACCCAACGCCGCCCGATCCCATTCAGGCAAAGGTGATGATGATCATGCCGATTGCATTCAGCGTGTTCTTTTTCTTCTTTCCTGCGGGATTGGTGCTTTATTGGTTGGTCAACAACATTCTTTCCATCGCGCAACAATGGCAAATCACCCGTAGCGTCGAACGCGCCAGAGCGACGAAGGGGCATGGCTGATACGATAGCCGCTATCGCCACGGCTTCCGGCCGCGGCGGTATCGGGGTTGTCAGGGTCTCCGGAAAGAACCTGCAACCCGTGATAGAAGGTATTTCCGGTAAG
>JBAQYH010000565.1:0-2282 GCA_049299935.1 Methylobacter sp.
GTCATTAATAACTTCCCGATAGGGATCGATTAAAATTTTTCCGTTCGCCCTGAGCTTGTCGAAGGGTGGACGGAAAAATTTCGGCCTACCGCGTCAAGCCGATCATGCTTCGACAAGCTCAGCACGAACGACTTGACGACCGAAAATAGTGATTCCGGGAAGTTATTTTTAACCAAATCCTAAGGTGTTTTCCATGAACCTAAACCGGACAAGCCAGAACCACAAAATTAAAAGCTTTATATCTTTGTGTCTTCGTGGTGATAAAAGAATCGGATACACAGGGTGTGCTCTTTACCGGACATTACCCAAGTAATGCCCCTACGGTTCGGACCCCACCGCACAATTTTAAGGTGCCCACCATGACGCCCCGGCAATTTTTTATCCCCGTTTTATTAGCATGCGTGTTAGCCGGTTGCAGCCCGGTGCCAATAAAACAACATTCGGATGCCGAACGGTTACAGAAGACTTGCCTTGATGTTTTTACCGCAGCCGACCAGGCTGTGCTTGCGGCAGGTGTCATGGATACGGAAGCCGCCCGCATTCCCGGTTATCCGCATCTGCGGGTAAACCGCTTCCTGTCCAGCTTCCGGGATGAAGTGAATGGCGACGGTTATGCATTTTGGCTTAAACAACTACAGGACCTGGCCAATAAAGGCTGGCGCGTTGAAATTGGAAACTTGCCGAAGCTGCCGGAACAAAAGCTGCAAAGAACGCTTCAGGCTATTTTATCCAGCCAGGCAACAACGCTTGACGCCTTGCAATCTTGTAGCGGCAAGCTGCTACAGGCACAGCTTGAGAACAACAGCAACCAGGATGATCTTAGAAGGCTGGCAACCGTTGCCGATAATTATCAGGATTGGAAACAAGCGCTAGGAATGTATCCTTTGACAGCCTTGGCATTCAAACTAGGCATCGCTCAATGGCATCAAAAAACCTTGGACGAATACAGGCAGCCGCTGAAGGTCTTGGGCCAATTGATACGCTATGACCCCCCAAGCACGGAACTGTCAACCGGCGCACAGGCTGCCGCAATAATAAAGGAATCATCGAAAAATCCTTTAAAAATCCCGTTGCCGGCTGCCGAAGATCAGCAGCTTTTGTTTAACCGTTTTGCGCCGCTGTTTGAAATTGATGTCGCTGCAAATGACGACCGTATCGGTTACCCGGTATTACAGACCGAAGCCGTTCCCTGGATAAATACAGGCAGACCGGCCGTTTTTCAGCATCTTTCGCATACCCGGCTGGGCGACAAGATTTTATTGCAGTTGAATTACACGATCTGGTTTCCGTCCCGGCCTAAAAGTTCGGCTTTCGATTTGCTTGGCGGGCGTGTCGACGGCATTACCTGGCGGGTTACACTGTTACCGAATGGAAAGCCCTGGATATTCGACACCATCCACAATTGCGGCTGTTACCACTTATTTTTCCCCAGCCAATATGCCAGAACTATCAGGCAGGAAGCGATATTTGACGAAAGCTACTTCGAACCGCAACAAGCGCTTGTTATAGAGCAGGCCATGAAGCCGGTACTGCGCATTGCCGCAACGACACACTATATTGAACGCGTATATTTTGTCCCCAGTCACGCGGGCCGGGTTATTCAGTATCAATGGGATGATGCGGATAGTCTGCGATCCTTGGCCTTGGACAACGGAAACCGCCGCAGTTTATTCGGGCCGGACGGCATTGTTGCGGGTACCGAACGCAACGAAAGATACCTGTTCTGGCCTATGGGCATTCTTGAGTCAGGCGCCATGCGGCAATGGGGTCATCACGCCACGGCCTTTGTCGGCCGCCGCCACTTTGATGATGCGCGTCTTTTTGAAGAACATTACGAAATAAATTCTGATTTATAGGTAAGTAAAATGGAGCATGCGGAACTGTGAAAGCATTATTCACCACGAAGAAAACTATCTGCTTAACTGATGATAGTTTTTGTCCTGTTTGTCGCGCTGCCTGGATGTAGTGCGTAGGATGCCCTAGACTCGCGGCGCGGCGCGCCTTTAACTGCGTTCCCACGCAACGCGCTCATCGTTATACACAAGTGTCTGCGGTAGACCGTCGTTCCGGCAGGGATTGCCGGACCCGTTAGAGCGCGTAGCGAATCCAGAGCACAGGGATGTGAGCGGTTGATTTTATTGAGCAATTCCCTATGGCGTACTTGCTGCCCGTTTCGGTATTGCCATCCATGGCTTCTCGGCAATTGCTCCATGCATTGCTCTACCTCCTGCATCCGTGCAGTCGTGGATCCCGGCAATCCCTGCCGGGATGACGTGCTTTTA
>JBAQYH010000566.1:0-2272 GCA_049299935.1 Methylobacter sp.
GGATTTCAGAAGGAGGGAAAATCGGGAATTCGCCCTGCCAAACGACGATTGGAGAAATTTGAAAAAAAATCTCGAAAAATCCATAAAGGAATCTAGTAATCCTAAGCTTGAATGCCACCAAAGAAAAACAATTTACAACAAGCTTGGCGAACTGAATCGCGTATCGCTCAAGGAAGCGTTTAGCGAGTTTTGTGAAAAACATGTAATAGGACTTAATGATTTATGGCCAGTTTTCAGCAATCAAGAAACTATAGGGCTTGTCGATATAAGGAACAGACTTATTCACGGTGATCCGTTTCCTCAAGACTTATTTAATGCGCTTGTTTTAGCAAATGAACATATGAAGTATACCTTAGAAAGAGTAATTGTCAGGGTTTTGGGTTGGGGGATCGGTGAAACAAAAGTTAGTCCAGCTTATCTAAGTGAACATGTTTTTGATATGAAAGTTTTGATTTCTGAGCAGAAACGGCTCTCCGAGTATATACGTAACTAAAGAGGTATATATAAATCTTCGCTGGTTCCCAAGCTCCACTTGGGAGGCCAGTCGTGGAAGCTCTAACACGGTAAAACGCAATCCGTGGAGCGTAATAGGCGTTTGCCGCCTTGCATTGCATGTTGTATTTTGAAAATGCCACCACGCCCCTGACCAGCGCTCATAGGATGTGCCGACGATAGGAGGCGCATCATTCGCGAACGATGCGCTTCACTTTGTTCAGCACATCCTATGGCCCTGAGCGTACCGCGTAATGGAGGGGATTGATTTAAGTAAGGTAAACTGAATTTTCTAGATCATGATGTGGTATGTTAGACTTTAAAGTACGCGCAGCATACCCTACCGGATTCATAATATTGAAATACAAGCCATGTACAAAAAATGCGATGGCTCATAGATGATTAGGAATAACATATCATGGCCACAATAGTTACAGGTAATACCTCGAATCCAAAAGAAGAATCTAACTGGGTTAGAGAAAAACGATTTTTAATTATAGAACGTATGGTTTGGTTCCTCGGACCAATGGCGATTCTTTTTATTTTTGTAATAATGACCGCGGCAAACTTTGCATCACCGATGTCATCTATAATGGAAGAAACCAGTGATGCAACAAGATGGATATTTACACATAGGCCGGAATACATTTATAGCGCATTGTTAGTAACGATATTTCCATTGCTATATGTACTTATATTTGGACAATATCCACTAGAAAGTATGCGGAATGCTCGGCTACATAGAATCGAATCAAAAACGTTCACTATAAAGCATGGTGCATTAAAGCAGGAAACTACTACGATTAACAAAGTTCCGCCACAGACATCTAAGTCGTCACAACCGAAGAAAGAAATAGCCGTCCCTTCTTCTTTAGTCCAAGCAGCCGTAACACCTCTAATTTCTGACACGAAAAGCATTGGGTTAACCTCAAATGATCTTCTCGCTAAATTTGCATTAACCTCTAAGGAGCTTGCCGATGGCATTTACAATCGAGCAGGTGTATATCTGCTAGTGGGTGTGATGGTTGCATTTTCTGGGTTAATTTTCTTTTATATCTCCACATCGAATCTTCCTGGCTCTAATAGCGTTACTGCTGATATAAAAGCAGTACATTCAAATATTGAAAAAGAGGGCGTTACTCTGGACGACGCAAACACAGCTTTATCAGGTGGGGCTGCTGATTTGCCGAACAAAAAAACTCAAACAAATTCAGTAGGCAATGAATCAACAAACACGCAAAAAAACACATCATTGGATCACACTGATATGTATTTGTCGCTGGCATCAAGAATTGGCGTGCTTCTATTTATTGAAACCATTGCCTTCTTTTTTCTTCGCCAATATCGAACTGCAATGGAAGAGTTTCGCTACTACGAAGCAGTTAAGCGGAGGCGAGAAGAAATGTTATTTTTATTTAAAACAATGGAAAACTCACCGACTAAGATTGATCCTATGGAGCTTATAAAAATTGGACAGTTTTTCTCAAGCGCAGGAAAACTATCAAAAGACGAAACCACTGAAATTATTGAGTCGAAGAAGCTTGAAAAGGACGAGTTAGCGATATTGGAGAAGGTTATTGATGCCGTCAAGGAATCAAAAAAAGCATAAACCCGGTCCCTACTCAAGCGGGGCGGAGTTTTCGCTGGTTCCCAAGTCGATGCTAAGCGACTGCATTAACCGTCGTCTTACGTTTCGAACGGGGCAACATGCCCCGTCCGGTTGTCATATCGGCAGTCCCGTAGATACTCTCTTATATAGTTCCCACGCTCCGGCGTGGGA
>JBAQYH010000567.1:0-3574 GCA_049299935.1 Methylobacter sp.
GGGCATATCCGCAAACCGCAGTTCAGCATGGAATTCCCGGCAAAATTGCTGACCACCGGCATGAATTGGGACGACCTTATCGTTGATGAATTTACCGCCCAGCAACTGGATGAAATAAGCATCTGGCTGCAACACGGCCGGACGCTTTATGAAGACTGGGGCATGGGCATCAAACTTAAACCCGGATACAAAGCGCTCTTTCACGGCCCGTCGGGTACCGGAAAAACATTGGCCGCAGCCTTGCTTGGGAAACTCTATAATCTCGATGTCTACCGGGTCGATTTGTCGATGGTGATTTCTAAATATATCGGCGATACGGAAAAGAACCTGGAAAAAGTATTCAAAAAAGCCGAGCACAAAAACTGGATATTATTTTTCGACGAGGCCGACTCTCTGTTCGGTAAGCGTACCGGCATTTCCGATTCGCACGACAAATACGCAAACCAGGAAATATCCTATCTTTTGCAACGCTTGGAGGATTATCAAGGGTTGGTGATTTTAGCCTCGAACATGCGCAACAATGTCGATGAGGCCTTTACCCGTCGCCTACAATCGGTCATTCACTTCCAAAAACCGCAGGCCAACCAGCGGTTCCAAATCTGGTTAAATGCATTCAGCAAACAATGTGTTCCGCCAAGTAATGAAGAACTGATGCGCATCGCGCAACAGTACGAACTATCCGGAGGCTCGATCATGAATGCCGTGCAGTTTGCATCGTTGCAGGCCTTGAATCGCGATGAAAAGCTCATAACTGTCGACGACCTGCTGCAAGGCATCAAAAAAGAATTTCGCAAAGAAGGCAAGACGGTTTAAAGGAGAGCGCATGCATACCCAGCAAGCAAAAACATCGGATAATCAAAATGGTTACAGCCCGGCAGCAGCCGGTTCGGCGGGATTGGCTTTGCAATGCAAATTGGGCATCGGTGCAGTCAACGACCCGTTGGAGGTTGAAGCTGATGCGATGGCTGATCGGGTGATGAGGATGCCGGGTATACCGCAAGTACAGCGTAAGTGCGCGGAGTGTGAAAAAGAGGACGAGCAATTACAAAGTAAGCCCCTGGCTTCACAAATAACGCCGTTTATTCAAACAAAAGCTTCGGGAAGCACGGCATCGGTGAGCGACGCAGTGGCGAGCCGAATCGAATCAACACGCGGCGGTGGCAATCCGCTTTCAGAATCCACACGGAGTTTCATGGAAAGCCGCTTAGATACTGATTTTTCCGGTGTACGCGTCCATACGGGCGATGATGCGGCGCAGCTATCAAATGAATTGAACGCACAAGCCTTTACGATTGGCAACGATATTTATTTTAATAGTGGAAAGTATCAACCAGATACTGGAAGTGGTAGACATCTGCTAGCACATGAGTTGACACACACAATACAGCAGAAGGCAACTTCACCTAATAAACAGCGAAAATCGAAAAGTCCGATTAATCCTTTTTTATCGGCTAATGACATTCAACTGCAAAAGCGCCCTAATTCGGGGGGAACGGCGAGTTGTACTTCCATAAAAATTCTTCTGCCAAATGCCATGGCAATGTACGGAAGTAAAGGTGTATTAGTAATTTCAATTGAAACTAATGCTATACCTGGCGAAGGAACTATTTCATACAATAAAACTAATAAAAATTTTGTTTTATCAAGTGGTGAAAAAGGCAAATTTTTTTTCACCTATTCAGTAAGCCCTTCAGATGTTGATCTTTTTAATCAATACGCAGACAGTATTGCATCTTCAGTACCATTAGAAGTAAAAAATGACCCTAATGCAGCTAAATTAAATCCAGACGTAAATACTAATTTGGTACCTCGTCCAAGTGCATTACCACTAAGTGGGGATTATAAATTAATCCCTATTAAGGATGCTCCCCAAACATGGGTTGATTCTCTTCCTGAAGATAAAATTGTAAAAGTAATTGCCGGTAATACGCCGACAAAATCGACAGTTTCACCATACACCTTTAGCCCGTTTCCTGGTGCAGGAGGAGGTTTAAGTGCAGGTGTACACAGTACATTAAGCTCTTTCATGACTACTGGCTTTGCTTCAATACCCGGTGGAAACGGGATCGGTTTAATTGGGTTTCCACGGATATTTTCATCACCTTCTGCGCTGCCGGAATCATTGAGTATATGGGGGCATACTGAGGCCTATGTAAGAATTAATGGAGAAATTGTTGCGGTTAGAGGTTACACCGTTGAATCGATGCTTGATGCGTTGCGAAAAATAAAATCAGTACCAGCTGGAAAGGCAGGCATACCAGCCACAATTTCTAGTTCCCCTGAAATGTTTACAAATACAACCGCTCGTACTATCGAATACCCGGTTTCCGAAGAGGCTGCTAGAAAATTTTTGAGTCAATTACCAGAAGCAGGGAAGCCCCCTGCAAGTGGCCCGATAGAATACACAGGCCGTCCCGCTGTTTATGGGAAAGGCTCTAATTGTGTGACTTGGGCATGCTCACAGGTAGAAAGTTCCCTTGAAGGTAAAGTTGGTACTACAAAATTAGGCCCACTTGCAGAGCCGGTAAATCCGGCAGAAGGACTTCAGGGGCGATTTATGAAAGGAACCGGCGCTAATGCTGGAGAAGTTCTGCCTATGGCCGAGGCCACAGGAGAAGCGGTTGTTAGTTCCGTGCCTCGTTCATTGCAAGTATTAAAATGGGGCGGGAAAGTCTTTATTGTTATTGGAGCCGGCTTAGTTGTTTATGAAATTGTAGAAGCGCCGAAAGAACAACAAGGACGCACCGCTGTTGGTTCAATTAGCGGTTTTGCCGGGGGGCTTGTTGCTGGTGCCGCAGCAGGTTTAATCTGTGGTCCAGGTGCTTTGGCATGTTCTATTCTTTTAGGTATCGGTTTTGGTTTGGTGGGGGCATTCGCAGCTAGAAATGCAGCAGAAGGAATTTATGATGATATTAAGAATCCTAAAGATACTAAATTAGGCCCACGTATAAATGTTGCGCCTGATGGAACTTGGCTTGATGCTGAGGGACGTTTGCATATGGGCCCTGGGCCAAAATGGTAGATTGGACTTAATCATCACCGTGGCTTTTGAGGCAAACTGTTCGAGTTCATAAGTTATGTTCTAAGAGCAATACGCCCCGGTGATAGGTTAGATGTGCAAATAATTAGGATACAACATTTGCGATTAATTTGCCTCGTTTCACAGTGCTGCTTATCTTTTGCTTGCTTTAAAAGGCCCCGTACAGATTCTGCATGGATGGCTTCAGCATGCGTCCGTTCAGCCGGTAATAAGCTTATTAAAAAAGGATTGCACGAAGAAGGCAAATCACTATAGGAGAACGCCCATGCATTCTTATCCGGCAAAAATATTTGAAAGCCAGCCAAACATAATACCTGCTGCTATCAGCGGCGAGGGGTTTGCGATCCAGAGGGAATTAGCTATTGGCGTGATCAATAATTCCGAGGAAGCTGAGGCCGACACCATGGCCGAGCGGGGCATGCGCATGCCTGAGGCGCCACTGTTACAAGAAGACGAGCGCTTGCAGCGGAGGACTCTTTATCCGGTTATCCAAGCAAAAGGTGAAAGCACCGACAATACCGTCAACAATATATT
>JBAQYH010000568.1:0-3903 GCA_049299935.1 Methylobacter sp.
GCGCTCCTCGCTTTTATCGAGGGTCAGCAGAAGGGGCTCCTGCCCCTCTGCTGACGCGCGGCATCCCTGCCGCGCCCCTAACGGGCTGATCTCGATAAAAGCTCCGGTGCTCGGCGCGGCAAACGGGAAAAAATACGTCCGTGCGTAACATCAGTTATTAAAGCACTTGTTTAGCCCGTCCAATCAGAGGCATCCCTGTTCCGTCATTAGCGCTGAACGGCTGCAAATATTTAAACTTAATTGCGTATTAAATCGAGGCCATATCTATACTTTTTTAAATAACCTGAAGTAAACTACGGTAAATATAAAGAATTTTAACCAGGCAAAAAATTAGGGAAAATATGCGCAACATTAAATTATTTGAATCCGTTGATCACCGTTTTATTTTACTTAACGAGAGTGAGCCGGGTGAAGAAGACGGCGTACGATCCAACCAGTATCTGATCACACATCATAATGACGGGGTATTACTTGATCCGGGCGGCTTTGGGGTCATGCCTCGGGTGCTGGCGGAAATGTTACGTTACGTAGGGCCGGAACAAATTAAGGCTATTTTTCTGTCGCATCAAGACCCCGACATCGTCGGAGGCCTGTCAACCTGGCTGGAACTGTGTCGCTCGCCCGTGTATGTTTCCAGCATCTGGATACGCTTTTTGCCCCATTACGGTTTAAAAGACATGGCGCGATTTACCGGGGTGCCTGACGAAGGCATGGACTGCGAGCCGTCGCCGGGCTTTAAACTGAAAATCGTGCCCGCGCATTTCTTGCATTCCGAAGGTCAAATCAATGTCTACGACCCCATTTCTAAAATCCTGTTCACCGGCGACATCGGCGCGGCAATGCTGCCCGTGGATAAAAATGATGCGTTCGTAGACGATTTTGCCAGTCACATTCCCTACATCAAAGGCTTTCACCGCCGCTACATGTGCTCCAACAAAGCGATACGCTGCTGGTTGGACACTATTGCCGATCTTGAAATTGACATGCTTGCCCCGCAACACGGCCCGATTTATCGGGGAGCGGCAGTGAAGGATTTTCTAAACTGGCTCAAAAACCTGCAATGCGGCATCGATCTGATGGAACCCGGCGGCCGCTTTCCGCAGGAGGACTGACCGTGAATAACCTAGCACAGACCAATCACTTGGAGGCTTTGCGCCTCAGGATTATTAGTCAGATTGCCGAAATCCTGGAAAATCAAACGCGCACCCAGGGCTATGCAATGAGTTCGTCCGAACTTAATCATACCGTGCATCAAGAAATTACCAGTAAATTGATGGCGGCTATGGCCACTATGGCCGCCGATGACACCGGCGCCATGATTGCCATGATCCCGACGATTACGCATATCATTAATACCTGCACCCGGCTGGATCAGAGTCTTGACTTATTGTTCCAACAACGTAGCGAGCACTGGACGGCTAATGAGCGGCACGTCCAAAACCTGATGATGGAGTTTAATCAGACCTTGCTTGAACTGTCTTCCGTCTTAATTGAAAAAGACTTGCTGGAGCGGCAAAGCCGGGTGCTGGAACGTATTATCCTGTCGCACGAACACATCTCGCAATGGAAAGAGTTTGTACAGGAAATTCTGGCTGATTTTTATGCCATTTTCCCGTTTAACTTTTTCTACATCGCTTTTGCGGAAGAAAACGGCTTATCGCTGTATTTGTATTACTTGGGGCAGTGCCCGGATGAAGTTCGCACGCAGGCGCGCGGCTTGCTGAGCAAGCAAATGCTTGAAAGTATCGGCTTACCCTCCGATTCGGCTCTGGATATTGAAGAATTTCATATTCACTGTGGAGCCGAAATCAAACCGGATCTGGATATTCGCATGATCAGTGTGCCTGTACCCGATCAATCGCCCAATTTGGCAGGTTTGTTAGGGGTTGCTTATGCCGCTGAAAACAATTTATCCGCACAGGAAGCCAGCGTCATCCGTGCAATACTCGCGGTCATGGTGATGGTGGTGGGATCCAGCAAGGTGCTATCGCGTACGCTTTTAGAGCTTGAGTACTACGCGGCGCATGACCCGCTCACCGGCCTGCACAACCGCCGCCAGTTTAACGATCTATTACATTATGAAATCGGCCGCTCCGAACGCCATAAACATGAGTTTAGCGTCCTGATGCTCGACCTGGACGACTTCAAGGACATCAACGATTCCTACGGACACCCCACCGGCGATACCGCGCTGTGTGCAATCGCCAGTATCCTGCTTGAACATACGCGCAAGGGCGATTTATGCGCCCGCGTTGGCGGTGATGAGTTTGCCATTATCCTGACCGAAACCGGACCCAACGGCGCGCGGGTAGTCGCCGAAAATATAGGCCGTGCGCTGCGGGAATTAGCCATCACATCGATGCAAGGCAGCCAGTTTCATTTAACCGTCTCCATCGGCGTAAGCAGTTATCCCGCCGACGGGCAAAACATCGACAACCTGCTTGAAGGAGTCGATGTCGCGATGTACAAAGCCAAGGACATGGGTAAGGATAGCGTCTGCGCCTTTGATGCAACGGAAGCGCGCGTCAGTATTCGCGAGACACGCGATAATGCGGAAAATCTGCGCGAGGCGTTAAAAGAAAAACGCATTATTCCCTATTACCAATCGATTGTAGATTGCCAGACCGGCGAACTCTTTGCTTTTGAAACGCTGGCCCGGCTTAAATCCCCAACCGGAGAGACGACTTCGGCGGCGATGTTTATCGAAACCATCGACAAATACGGCTTGGCGCGCGAACTCGATCTCGCCATGATCAATAACTCTTTTGCCGCTAAACGCGCCTGCATGGACGCCCACCGCCCGGAAGCGAATGCGAAAATTTTTATCAATTTATCGGTACAGGAAATTCAAGGTCGAGGCATTTTAGGTTATGCCGAAGATCTCTGCCAGGAACTGCAACTCCCGCCCGAAAGCATTGTATTCGAATTATTGGAACGCGATGCGATTGGCGATATGACCAACATGCGCCGGTTCCTGACCAACCTGCGCCGCAAAGGCTTCGCCTTTGCGCTGGACGATTTTGGTACGGGTTATAACTCGTTTCATTATTTGCGTGAGTTGCGTTTTGAGTACGTCAAAATCGACGGCGCGTTTGTACGTAACATTCTGAACTCTAAAGTCGATTATGCCTTGGTTCATAACCTGTCCCGATTGTGTCAGGACATCGACATTCTGACCGTTGCCGAATTTGTCGAAAACCAGGATATATGGGAGGCGCTGAAGGATATGGGCATCAATTACGCCCAAGGCTATCACATCAGTATGCCGCTGCCTGAAATGAAGCAAACCCTGAAATAGCGGATGGGCGCATCCAATGCTGTGCCCTATCGATCCAGCTGATTTAAAGCGCCGACAGCTTCCGCAAGACCCTGCTCCGCTGCCTTGCGGTATAAAGCAACAGCCTGCTTGTCATCCTTTGCCACACCGACACCGTTTGCGTACATGCCGCCCAGACTGTACTGAGCGCGGGCATCGCCCTGTGCTGCCGCTTTGCTGTACCAGGAAAAGGCCAGACTGTTGTCCTTCGCCACGCCCTGCCCTTCTGCGTACATCAGCCCGAGATTATATTGCGCGGTGGCATCGCCCTGCTCAGCTGCCTTGTAGCACCAGTAATTGGCCAAATTATAATTCTGCGCCACGCCCTTTCCAGTCGCGTACATAAAACCCAATTTGGTTTGCGCTTCCCGATGCCCCTGTTCGGCCGCCTTGACAAACCAGTCTGCTGCCTGTTTATCATCTTTCGCGATGCCCTGCCCGGTGGCGTATATCAAGCCCGCATGAAACTGTGCGTCCGCGCTCCCCTGCTCCGCCAACTGCAAATAAAGCGGCAACGCTTTTGCAGCTTGACCTTGCTTAACCCATTGCCCGGCCTTTTTCAGCATACCTTCAACATCTTGATTAGC
>JBAQYH010000569.1:0-2083 GCA_049299935.1 Methylobacter sp.
ATCCAGAATTGATGAAAATAAAACCACAACTTGAGTTTATTGCTCATGAAAAAAAGGAACCTTTTGTAGCGGAAGAAAGTAAATTTGTTCTATTACCGAAGGATTTACCTCATCTTGATCCTTTGATATCTAAAGAAGTAGCATCCGGGGAATTAACGATTAGAGAAAAAAAGTCTAAAGCATATCTTCCCGGCAGACCGCAATCATTTACTGGACGATCTATAGAGATGTACGCCATTTTAAACGAATTACTAGCTAACCGTTTAGTAACTGTAAAAGGAGCGGGGGGTATTGGGAAAACAACTTTAGCGATAGAAGTCGCTCGGTGGTTTGTTTCAAGAGGACATTTTAAAGATGGGATTTTTCATGTAGACCTTCGGAATGCTGAGACTATTGGTGGATTCATTGCTATGCTTAACACAACTCTTAGCGCAAAAATAGCTGAAATAAAAGACGTCATTGAGCTTTTAAAGGATCGCCAGTGCTTATTATTACTAGATAATATGGAAGATGTGCTGTGGAAAGACGAAGATAACACACAGGATTTAATCGATGGGATTCTAAAGTTTTGTCCGTATGTTAAACTCCTAGTAACCAGTCAGAGAGACGTTGGGGGCATTCTTTATGAACCTGAAAAAGTTTATAGGGTTTTTCCTATGAAAAAGGATTATGCTGCTATCCTTTTCCTTGCTACAACAAAGCGAAGAGTTGAATATAAAGAGTGGAACTCCAAAGCTTTTCATGAACTCCTAGAGTTATTGGGTGGACATCCTTTTTCAATTGTTATCATGGCGCGCCAGCTTGCATCGGGAACAACAATTGAAGATTTAATAGAGAGGATTAAAAAGTATAAAGCCAAAGCAATCGCTGTAAAGACAATCACAGATAGAGATCCTGAACATGGAGAGAGTCTTGTTGCAACTCTATCATTTGCATATGATAATTTATCTGAAAATGCAAAAACACTTTTTGGAGTTCTTTCTATGCTTCCTGTTGGTGCTCAGGATTTTACTATCAAGCAAATTTTAGGCGTCGATAGTTGGGAATATGCCCAAGAGTTGCATGATGCCTCGCTTGCAGAGATTACACCTTACCGGCGCGTTATTTTATTGCCGCCAGTCAGGTTATTCGCTATGAGTGTAGTAACAGACAAAATCAAAGAACAGTATGGTCCTAGAATATTAGAGTTAATGGGGTCTTATGCTCAGCAATTCTATGCACATATGGGTGCGAAAGATGCTAAAGACTATCGTCAGCATTTTGCATTGGAAGAGCCGAATCTTCGCTTTGCCACGGAGCTACCATTTTCTGCTTCAAAAAGTAATAAAGAGCCTTCAGCTCTCGGTTTGCTTGCACCATATTTACTTTCATTATACAACTTGAATCACCGACACCATGAAGCCAGAAGCATAAGCGAGGTAATCATATCCAATCTCAGGAAGCTGCAGGACTTATTGGGCGAGGCTAACACGCTAAAGGCGCTGGGCGACCTTGCCATGCGGACATCTGACCTTAAAGACGCTAAAGAAAGATACACTAAAGCGTTAGAGATTTTCCGACAAGTCGATGAAAAGCTGGGCGAGGCTAACACGCTAATGCGATTAGGAGAATGGTTTGCATTAATGGACGAATTAGATCATGCGAATAATACTCTTGAAGATTCTTTTAAGATATATACTGAAATAGATGAACTTGAAGGGCAAGCGGATGTTCATATGGGAAGATCTCTTATCCTGCTCAAACGTAACAAAAACATCGAGGCACGACATGAATTAGATCAATGTTCATATATGAGGGATAAAGTTTTTGCACATGGAGAGGCTGCTCAATGGCTTATCTTCTTTGCAGACCATCTTAAGTCAAAAGGTTTTCATGAAGGAGCTAAAATATGCTTAGAATATGCTGGAACATTTGCATCAAAGGCATGTGACACCTATATTCAAAGTTTGGTTAATCAACGACTCGTATAAATAGAATCGATAAAGCGTAATAATATGACCAATGCTAAAATGCTCAACATCCTTCGCGAACTATATAAAAAACGAAATCCAACAAAATACAAAGCCCAACCTCACGCCCCATC
>JBAQYH010000570.1:0-2685 GCA_049299935.1 Methylobacter sp.
ATTTTTACCTGGTGGCGACACTTTGAGCCACCCAAAACTGAAATTTAAAGGATTGGAATCGTGGCGAAGAAAAAACACAAGCTGGAATTTGATCATAGAGGCGGAGTAATGGTTGTCTCAAGGGCAATGCGTGAGTCATTCGCGTATCAATCAATGCCTCCTACCGCAAAAGTGCTGATGGATTTGCTGCAAATGCAATGGCGCAATGACAGGCCGATCGCTTACGGTGTACGTGAAGCAGCAAAGAAAATAGGCTGCAAACCAGAAACCGCGGGTAAGGCATTCAAAGTGCTATGGACGCGAGGTTTTTTAGAATGCCACGAACAAGCATTTTTCAACACCAAAAGTGGCAGTAAAACGCGGGAATGGAAATTGACTTGGATGCCTTTTGACGGCAGAAAACCAACTCATGACTGGGAGAAATGGCAACCGTAGGTTAATGCACCACGGACACAGCGAGGGGCTTATTAGTGTTAGACCCTCAAGGAACGCCTTCCCTTCATGAATCACCTAAGGAAAGACTGGATTAGATGATCAAGTGTATTAGTGATCAAGTTCAGTCTGAATCATTATTCAAATTCGTCTTTATGCGCCTTTCTTTTAGCACTTTGCTAATACGTTGTTTGCTGACTCCAACTACTTTTACTATATCGCGCGGTGACTTGCCCTCATCAGTCATTTTATAAATTAAAATATCTTTAGGATTAAGTTGTGTTTTTTTAGTTTTTTTTGTCTTTTTAGGAGGTTGCTCACAATCTAGCCAGTCCTCGGCAATAACTAAAATGAGGAGTATCCAATAAGGGTGAGTTACTCGCTCTTTTTTTTCTTGTAGTCCTGCAAAAATTGCTGATACAAAACCATTCCAGCTATCTGTGTTGTCATAGTCAGTTGCTTTTAATGCTCGTGCTACCAGCGGGCATTGAGCATGAATAGCTTGTATCCACATCGACATAACTCTAGACCAGTCCCCATTCAGCGTCTGATCATACAACTCCTGTACATGAGGACTCACGACAGCTAAATTTGCCTCCGAGGCGAGACCAATACCGCCATGCGGCGAATCTAAATTGAAAAAATTAGGCTCATCACCTAATAACAATCTTAACTTGCGATAACGCGTCATCATCGAATTAAATTGGTGACTTGTGTTTTTATATAAAGCCTTTCCTTTTCTATAGTTCGTATCTTCAGTGCTTGGTAAATGCAAGTGACAGTATTTTAAATTTGCGCTCGAACGACGAAAACAACAGGTGCAAAATTTAATTTCTGAACTAATGGGATTATGCATATTCATGGCGAGCATTGTATTTGAAATAAGCATCATGGTTTCGCCGGTTTTTAAAATTTCGTTAACAAGCGGACTATACGGATCCTTGTTTGAGAGTATGTCCAAATCTCTTTCTATACTTTCAATAGCCCAATTTAAATATTTAACCTTTTGAGTGAGATCTAAATTAAAGTATTCGGATTTTCGCTTTGCATTCAGTTTTAAGTTGTCAGGCATTTGACTCAGATCTTCTGTTATCATCAGAGCATCGCGTAATGGCCATAATCCCGCATGGCGGAGCAAAAAATAACCCTGACTAAGTTCCGGATAAAGCTTATTTATTACTGGGTCCAAGTTGTCACAGAAAATATTTACAATCGGTGTTTTACCGAAAGAAATGTGATTAGGGCGTAAGCGTCGTCCCTTTGGAAAGGAAACGGGAGTATTTTCGACCTGAGCCGCAAAACATAGAATTGCCTCTTTAACTTTTTCGTCAGCACCTCGGAATACGTCAGTGAGTTCTCGCAGGGATTGTGCGAGAAATTCAGCTTCCCGTGAATGAGATAATTTGTTGATTAAGTTATTTGATAGCTCAACAGTTAATGCCTTTTGCAATAAGGCAAGCTGTATTTGGATTGGATTTGTATTTTCCTGACTCATTTTTTATTTTCATTGTTTAAATAGTTTTATTGCATAAATTGACGAATGATTAAAACCTTCTCGTTCAAATCATAACTTTTATGCTATTAGGTAACTTTCTGGCATACCCGGGCCGGTCATTTTATTCATTATTCCAACACGCCAATAAGATTCCACTTGTTGCGCGGCAAAAGTACGATTTTTGAGTTTGCCACTGAATAGTTTTTTGATGCGAAACATCGCCGTTTCAATCAAGCTGCGACGATGGTAATCACTGATGCGCTTCCGTTTTTGCAAGACGTGCTAAGCTGCCTATGCGGCAGGGAATGTATGTGACTGAAGGCACTTTTAAACCGGCTTTTATGGCAGGGACAGCCAGAGAATTTTACAGGTTTTGAAAGTACAACAGAACGGGACCGGTGGCGCTTTACTGACCCTGATCAATAATTTACCTACTGTTGAGATTGTGGAATCGGTATTTAGGCAAATCGGGAAGTATTGCAAACAGTCAACCAAGCGATAGTGGCGGGCAAAGAAATACGCGTGTGGTACCAGTCAATGGCCCGGCCAGAGCCAGCAGAGTTGCGGTTGTCTTCACATGCGCTGGTTTTCGACGGGCTGCGCTGGCATATGCGTGCGTTCAGCCGAACCCATAATGAGTTCCGGGATTTTGTTCTAGCACGTGTGCTGTCAAAAAGCGTTAAAAAGTTTCCAGCAAAGAGCGTCGAAAAGTTTCCAGTCATACTTTAAGGTTATTGCATTTCAGCCGCCTTTTTCCG
>JBAQYH010000571.1:0-1649 GCA_049299935.1 Methylobacter sp.
GACCAACCCATCGTATTGCATTTGCTTGAAATCCCCCCCGCAATGAGCGCCTTGCAAGGCGTATTAATGGAGTTAAAAGACTGCGCTTTCCCGTTGCTGCATCGCATTGAAGTCACCGACGACCCCCGCGCGGCGTTCAGGAATGTCGATTATGCGTTTTTAGTCGGTGCGCGGCCGAGAGGGCCTGGCATGGAGCGCAAGGATTTATTGGAGGTGAACGCGGAGATTTTTGCGATTCAAGGCAAGGCGTTGAATGATGTTGCAAGCAGGGGAGTCAAGGTCTTGGTGACCGGTAACCCTGCCAATACCAACGCGCTGATTGCGTTGAGCAATGCGCCGGATTTAAAGCCGGAGAATTTTTCCGCAATGACAAGGCTGGATCATAATCGGGCGCTAAGCCAATTGGCTGAAAAATGCGGCGTTTTGCCGGCTGATATAAAGAACATGACTATTTGGGGCAATCACTCGACTACGCAGTACCCCGACATCCATCATGCGAAGGTCAAGGGCCAGGATGCCTTGTCCTTGGTCGACAACGCCTGGTACGTCAATGAATTTATCCCGATCATTCAGCAGCGGGGCGCGGAAATCATTAAAGCCAGGGGCCAATCCAGCGCCGCATCGGCGGCAAATGCGGCGATAGGCCAGATGAGAACCTGGATTTTCGGCACGGAACCGGGCGACTGGGTCAGCATGGCGGTATTATCGGACGGCAATTACGGCGTTGAATCCGGGCTGGTTTACTCTTTCCCGGTCACGGTAGCCGATGGCGAGGTTAATATAGTAAGAGGCCTGGATATTAACGATTTTAGCAGGCAAAGAATGCGCATTACCGAGGCCGAGTTAAAAGAAGAAAGGGAAGCGGTTAAGCACTTATTGAAATAAAAGAGGCGTTTGCCGCCCCCCTCTGAAATTATTGTCATTTTTAACCGCACCAAAGGGCTGTCGTTGCCGGGCTTTTAGGTTTATTGACAACAGCGCGATGAGCTGATACTTTGCCTCGCTGGCACTCGTCTTAATGGAGTGCTAATTTTGGTCGCAGAGGTTGGTGTGAGTAATACGCAGGTTTTAAATGAGCGGTCGCTACAGCTGTTAAAAACGCTGGTCGAGCGTTATATCAGCGATGGTCAGCCGGTGGGTTCACGGGCTTTATCAAAAGATTCGGATTTACATTTAAGTCCGGCCACTATCCGCAATGTGATGGCCGACCTGGAAGATCTGGGTTTGGTGCATTCACCGCATACTTCGGCAGGAAGAGTGCCTACAGTCAGCGGTTATCGCTTGTTTGTCGATTCCTTGTTGACGGTTAAGCCGCTGGAATCGAAAGATTTAACCCTGTTGCATCAAGGCTTGTCGGTCAGCGAGGATACCAGCGATGTAATCGGCGTCGCATCGCGCCTGCTGTCGGAGTTAACGCAGATGGCCGGGGTGGTCACCTTGCCCAAAAGAGAGCTGGTCTGTTTGCGGCATATCGAGTTTCTGTCTTTATCCCACACCCGCGTGCTGGTCATCTTTGTTACCAATGAACAGGAAGTCCACAACAAAATCATCCACACCTCCAAAGTGTTCAGCCCCGCCGAATTGCAGCAGGCGGCCAATTATCTAAATTCAATCTATTCCGGCCGCAGCCTGGATGCGGTGCGCAAAGC
>JBAQYH010000572.1:0-2684 GCA_049299935.1 Methylobacter sp.
AATCTGCTCCTCATGGCTGTGTACGCCGCCAGGCGACAGCAATCCCATGATATGCACGGCTTTATTTTTTTCTTTAGCCAGATCCACGGCCCGGCAAAGAACCGGATTGGAATAGAAACTGCCGTCAACTATTGCATCATTGACCTTGGAAAAATCTTGGGGAACATAACGACCGGTGCCTATATGAACATGTCCGACTTCTGAATTGCCCATTTGTCCGCTAGGCAATCCTACGACATTGCCGGAACAACTGAGCAGAGTCATGGGCCAGTCTTTCTGCAACTGATCCCAACAAGGTGTGTTAGCCATTGCAATGGCATTGTTTTCTTTGTCCAACGTGTAACCGAATCCGTCAAGGATCAGCAATACCACAGGCTTTGGCCGATTCAACATCTTTATCTTTATCTCCCGAAACTAAAAAAAATCCGCATCACTACTGCCCTTACAAAATAAAGCAATTTGATTCTTCATTACCCAAAATGGTCGTAGTGATGTATTATTTTGCCAGATTCACTGGTTTTTGTATTTTGGCAACCTGCCAATTACGTAATCAAATAGCTATTATATTAATACACGTTGGCAACAGTTGTGTATAAATAATTCTTCACGGGTTCTTTTTAATCAAATTCAATAAACTAGAAAATTAAGCAGCCCTATGGAAATTACAGACCCGCACAATCTATACAACGATACCGATATTGCCAAAGCGGCTCACTGCTTAAAGGCGATGTCACATCCATTGCGTTTAAAAATTTTGTGCGTCCTGGGCAGTGATTCAATCTGCGTACAACAAATTGTCGATCAGGTTGGCACCAGCCAGAGCAATATTTCCCAGCACCTGGCAATTCTCAGGGAAAAAAACATTCTCGGCTCGAAAAAAGAGGCCAACCGTGTTTATTACTTTATTGACGATGCCAGAATGCTGTTGCTCTTTAAAATGATGCGGGATGTCTTCTGCTCCACTCACTAATTCATCTTTTCACTTAACTTTACAACAAATCCATGGAACGTTACCTAGAATTCATTTTAAATCACTACATCTTATCTCTCGCTCTGGCAGTAGTTACCTATCTGTTAATCCAGGAATTATTCGACGCCGCAACCAAAAAATTCGGCGCCGTTACGCCTTTGCTGGCGGTCGCCAAAATGAACGATAGCGATACCCTGGTTATCGATGTCCGCGAACCGGAAGAATTTCTTAAAGGCCATATTGAAAACGCGATCAGCACCCCATTGGGCAACTTGCCCGCCCACTTGTCAAAACTGGAAACACACAAAAACAAACCCGTCCTTATTGCCTGCCAAACCGGAACGCGCTCAGCCTCGGCCGGAAAAATATTGACTAAAGCAGGATTCGAGCAGGTTTTCGTTATTACCGGCGGCATGCAAGCCTGGGAAAGCGACTATAAATTACCGATAAAATCAGCTGGCAAAAACAAAGGCTAAAACCAGTACGCCGAAGTAAAAACCACATTAAACCCTAATCTTAGAAATTCATCATGAGCGAAGAAAACAACGCAGTAGAAAAACAATTTTCCATCCAGAAAATTTATACCAAAGACATGTCTTTTGAGACGCCCAACTCGCCCAAAGTATTCACCGAAAAATGGGAGCCTGCTGTCGAGTTTAATCTGGGCACCCATGTTTTGCCCTTAGAAGATTCAATGTATGAAGTAGGCCTTACGGTAACTATCACCGTTAAAAACGGCGGCGCAACAGCTTATCTTGTTGAAATCAACCAGGCGGGAATTTTTTCTTTAGGCGGCTTTACCGATGCCGAAATGGGACCGATGGTTGGCAGCTTCTGCCCCAATATTCTGTTTCCTTACGCTAGAGAAGCCATTTCCGACCTCGTCACCAAAGGCGGCTTCCCTCCGATGCTGTTAGCCCCGGTAAATTTTGACGCCTTATACTCACAACATTTACAACAAGCTCAACAGGCACCCGGCTCTGACGCCATCAATTAACCTCCGTCCTGAGCTTGCCGAAGGATCGTTCGATGAATAAAAAAATAGCCGTCCTGGGCTCGGGTTCCTGGGGCACGGCTCTGGCAATTCTGGCAGCCCGAAACGGTTGCCGGACGCTGTTATGGGGCCATAATCCTGAACATATGGCAGCGCTGGCACAGGATCGTGAAAACAAACGCTATTTGCCAGGCCTGACTTTCCCTGAAAACCTCACGGTTACGTCCGACTTGGCAGAGGTCGCCGATTTCTGTAGCCTTATGCTCGTTTCCGTACCCAGTCATGCATTTAAAGGCACCCTGCTTAAACTCAAGGCCCATTTATCCAATGACGTACAGATAGCTTGGGCAACCAAAGGCTTTAATCCTGATAACGGCTGCTTGCTTCACGAGGTCGTCGCTGAAATTTTTTCCGCACAAACCCCGGCAGCTTTGCTTTCAGGCCCCAGTTTTGCGGGAGAAGTGGCGGCCGAACTGCCGACAGCCATCACCATTGCTTCATCCCAGACGGATTTTGCCGGCGAATTGGCCGACATTCTGCATAGCGAGCGTTTTCGCACCTATACCAACTCGGATCTGATTGGCGTTGAAGTTGGCGGCGCCGTAAAAAACGTCATGGCGATAGCCGCCGGTATTGCCGACGGACTTGGCTTTGGCGCCAACACCCGAGCTGCACTGATTACCCGTGGCTTAAACGAAATTATCCGTCTCGGCATCAAAC
>JBAQYH010000573.1:0-4434 GCA_049299935.1 Methylobacter sp.
TGGCACTGTTGGCACTGCGCGTCGAGGAGCCTCCGGCAGCGGGCAGCGCACCTATCTTCGCCAGCATCGCCGAAGGGCTGCGCTTCGTGTTCAGCAACCAGATCATTTTGGGCGCGCAGTCGCTGGATATGTTCGCCGTGCTGTTCGGGGGCGCGGTTTCCATGCTGCCTGCGTTCATTCACGACGTGTTTCATTACGGCCCCGAAGGACTTGGTATCCTTCGCGCCGCTCCGGCCATCGGCGCCGTGATGACGGGGTTATTGCTTGCCCGCTATCCGATCAATCTGCATGCCGGACGCTGGCTGCTGAGGGCTGTGGCAGGGTTTGGTTTCTGTATGATCGGCTTTGCCATCAACAAATTTCTGGGTTGCCGGGTTGCTGTTGATGCTTTCCGGTGTTTGCGATGGGGTATCGGTGGTCATGCGCACGACCATCCTGCAACTGGCAACACCCGATGCCATGCGCGGCCGGGTTTCCGCGATCAACGGCATCTTTATCGGCTCATCCAACGAGCTGGGCGCTTTTGAATCGGGTATTGCGGCGCGCCTGATGGGGCTGGTGCCGTCGGTGGTTTTCGGTGGGGCGATGACGCTGACTGTGGTTGCAGCGACGGCAAAACTGGCACCGAAACTGCGCCGGTTGGAGCTTCACCAACTGCATTGATCCTGTTGATTATGCGCTGCAAAAAAACTTGCTTCCGGCATTAATGAAAGTGCTGCGCGAGCCTATTATCAGAGCGAATTAAATCCAGGAACGACGGGGGCTTTCATGTTCGCTTTAAAAAACTTTCCACTCCGTCATCTGAATGCTGCCGAGTTCCCGCTAGGTTTTTTTATTTTTCGGCAAGACTTGCAGGCCATCCGGCTTCAGTCGAGCGCAGACAACGACAGCTTAATCTTGCTGTGACGCTGATATAATTTTTTGATAAATAACAACTATTTTGGTAATCGCGAATAAGGAAGAAGAAGCTAAAAACACGCCTCATAAAAAATAGTCCGTATTAGAACAAATAATAGTACTAATCAGAACTAAGTCTGCTAAACTATCACCATACCTAGCGAAGAACTTGAATCTTTCTTACACAGGCTCATTAATCGTCAGGTATCAATATTCTGTTTATCATCTGTGAGGTTTATCCCATGAACACATTCCAAAAAATCCTGGCTTCTATTGTTATGGCAGCAATGACATCAACCGCTTTTGCGGTGGCGAATCCGTCGTATGAAGACGTTAGAGCGGCTATCGACAATACGCTTGCCAAAGTGGAAGAGGCTAAAACGGCTCTGGACAATGGAGCGAATAACGAAGCGGTTATCGATATGGTTACCGACGCCCGCCAATTGCAAAAAGATATTGCCAATAACGTGCTTGATGTAAAACGCAATCAAGCAAGCAACGTGTTGAAGCAAGCGCGTACGGCTCTGTCGAACAATGAGCCGCAATCGGCTAAAGAGTCTTTGGCTGATGCGCTGAACCGGTATAAAGAAATTAAACAGCTTTATGCGGCTAACCACTAACCCAAAGATGGATGCGCCGTCAGGCAATCTACTTTAAACGACGCTACAAACTAAACCCTTACCCGAAGCTTTCGAGTAAGGGTTTTTTGTTTGTAGGGCATACACAGCGTTGCTCGTTATTTCGAGCGAAGGAGAAGTTGATGCAGATGAGGTGCAAGCCTCGTCTAACGCAGGTTTATCAGCGCAACCAATTGCTCTTCATCAACCGGCCTGGTTAAGCAGTAATCAAACCCGGCTGCCAACGCTTCAGTTTTTTGGTTGCTGTCGGAAAAAGTGCTGATGGCGGCAACTTTTAGCGGGTTATGTTGGCTTCTGAGGATCTTTATCATCTCCAGTCCCGACATGACCGGCATGCTGAGATCGATAAGCGCCATTTGATAACGATTTTCGCCGATGAGTTGCAGGGCTTCCTGGCCGTCAGCGGCTGCGTCAACGATGTAGCCGTTGAGTTCCAGCAGGTTGGCCAGTATCAACCGGTTTATTTCACTGTCATCGGCAATTAAAATGCGCTTTTCAGCCTGGAGCGGGTTTTGATTATCTATAGCCTGTTTTATCTGCATCATTGATGACCTGTTTAATTGCGCTGTTCTGTTGTGTTCCCGGCATAATGCGCCCCTGAAACCAAGGTAATCAGGCTGGTAAGACATCAGTTCGGCTATGTCTTCCAGCCTGAGCGAACCGGCCAAGCCGCAGAGCAAAGACCGGTCTTTTGCCAGCCGGACAAATCGGGCTATGTCGGTTTTTGTCATGACCTGGGTTAAGGAGCCGTTGTTTTTGTTCATGGTATCGAGCATGACGCCTTTGAAACCTGCATTTTTTATCGCGACGGATGCCCCAAGCCTTCCGGGAGCAGGTGCGGCGAGCGAGTCGATGACAGCAAAATCCGGTTGGGTGTCGGCGAATAATACGGCTATTAAGTTTACCGTTAGCGGCAATGTAGCGAGTTTTTCAATAGTTCCCTGCCAGTCGCCGCCGGGAAAAAAGCCGATTTTGACATAATCGACGCCGGTTCCGGCCATCGCTTTTACGGCTTGGTAAATAATTTCAGGCTGCATAGGCAGATCGCCAACGGTTGCGCTGACGGGACAGCGGCCATCAATGGCATCAACAATTTTTTTGACAAGGTCGGTTTCCAGCGCTCCCAAAGCGCCTAATGACGGTTGTTTCAGGTCGATAATGTCGACGTTCGCGCTTAACGCCTGCAAGGCTTCTTCTACGCTGTTGACGCTGGCGAGCATTCCGGTCATGAGTTGATCCCGGCTTTTGCCGCGCCAGTTCCCGACTGGCTAGCGGCATTCACACCATCCTTGGCGATCGCCGAATCTGCTCCCGGCAGGTTTCCGGCATTCTTACTTTTATAGTTTTCAATGACGGCCATCAGCCAACCCCAGGCTTCCAGTTCCCGGTCTCCAGCTGTTTTTTCCAGGCCGATACGCAGATAGTCGATTTCCGCTTCTATTTTTTCCAACGGAATCATGTTTAAGCGGCTGATTAAAATCGCCGCTTCCAATACCGAATACTGGGCGCGGTTAAAGCCTTTAAAAGGCGCATGATTAGCGGTATGCACGGCCTTGCAGAACAGTTTGGGCCGGGTCTCGTCGTCTTCAACGCGAACCAGTTCGACTTCGGTATGCGCCAACGCGCAGGCCAGCACTTGGCCGTTGATTTTTTCCGCCGGTTTTAGCGGCCAGTCGCGGCGCCCGGTCAGGCAGCCGGCAAAGACCCGCACATCGTCGCAATAGTTGATGACTGCGGTTTTGCTGTCCAGCAGGTTGTTCAGTGTGGTCGAAGGCCGGAACGGCAGGATGATGAATTCGTCTTGCGTTTCGGCGGATAGATGAACGCCCATCGGCGCAATATGGGCTAGACCTGAACTGTTTTGGGTGTTGACGATGGTTTCTTGAATCATTAGTGTTTTTTTAAGGTTGTTCCGGCCGGTTTAAAAGTGTGCAGATCAACGGTGGATTCTGCGCTGTCGGTTGCGCAGCCCCATTGCAACGCCTGGTCCTGGGTGTAGCGCTTGCCCAATTGCCGGGCTATTTCAGCGCGGGCCAGTTCAACGCCCAGATAAAAAGCATGGCCGCCATCGGTTTCAACATGCAGTTTCGGAAACAGGTCGAACGGATCGGTGGCGCTGTGCAGGCCGTCGCGGTTGAAAATATGTACGCCTTCGGCGCTGATTTGGACGCGGTAACTGGGGTCCTTGATTTGCCCGGCCAGTTCCTTGATTTCATCCAGGCTGTAAGGGAAAGGCGATGTCTCATGCAAGGCCATTAAGCCTGGATCGATATGCTTGGGCAGCATGTTATGTTCTTTCGCCGCATACATGATGCGCCGGGCCAGATCGGCTTCCTTGACCGCCCGGCAGGCATGTTTGCTGACTTCGGTGGCCAGGATGCTGTTGATGTTGAGTTCCGAGCAGATGCCAAGCAGCAAGGCGTTCATGCCCACCGTGTCGGCATGGGTCAATTCGGTGATGTTGCCGACGCCCAGCATCATTTCAATGTCGGGATGGTTCTTCCTGACTTCATGGTAGCGCACGATGGATTGCGTGAAGCCAAAATGCAGCGGATCCAAGATCGGGTCGACGATAAAGTCCCGGTTTTTTGCCCGCATAAGCTCGATGGCCCGGTCCAGTGAAGCGAGGTCTTCATGTCTTTCAGGGATCAGGATCGGCGTTGCCGCGACTTCATCGGCAATCCACAACGTGCTTTCGTGCAGGCTGAGCATGTAATCGGCGCCCGCTTTGCTGCCTCTGAGCAAGTCGTCCGCCTCAAGAGAATCGATGCTGACGGTGAAACCTTCCTGTTTCAAGGTGCGGATGATGTCTTCCATGTGCGGGAAATCGGTGCTCGGCAAGCAGCCTATGTCGATTACATCGGCACCGTTCTGTTTGTAATAGTAGGCGCGCTTGACC
>JBAQYH010000574.1:0-3131 GCA_049299935.1 Methylobacter sp.
GCTTCCCATCTCGCGAAGCTGGAGCTTCGTTAACTGGGTTCCCAAGCTGGGGCTTGGGAACCAGCGTAAAATCCCCCCTTCCCCCCTTTGCTAAAGGGGGGAATGCGATCGAAGAGGTGACACATGGCTGACATCCTGAAAAGAAACAAAGCGCTATCGGTCAATCCGCTAAAGGCCAGCCAGCCGATAGGCGGCTCCTTGGCGACACTGGGTTTTAACCGCGCGATGCCGATGTTGCACGGCTCGCAAGGCTGCACCGCGTTCGCCAAAGTGTTTTTTGTACGCCACTTCCGGGAACCCATTCCGTTGCAAAGCACGGCAATGGACCAAGGCAGTTCGGTGATGGGCGCAGACGAAAATGTTGTTGAAGGCATTAAAACCATTGCCGAAAAATCCCGCCCTGCGCTGATTACGATTTTGACGACCGGCCTTGCGGAAACCCAAGGCGCCGATGTGCATCGGAATGTCAGGGAATTCCGGGAAGCCAATCCCGAATTTGCCGATGTCGCGGTCGTCGCGGTCAACACCCCGGATTTTACCGGCAGCGTCGAAACCGGTTTTGCCGCGACGCTCACCGAGATTATTCGTGCGTTGGTGCCGGATGCAAAAGAAGCCGGAACTTATCCCGGAAAAAGAAAACGCCAAGTCAATGTCCTGGTCAATTACATGCTGACGCCCGGCGACCTGGAAGCGCTTCGGGATATTTTCGAGCAATTCCAGCTCAGGCCTGTGTTCGTACCGGATATTTCCGACTCGCTGGACGGCTGTTTGACCGATGAAGATTTCAGCCCGGTGACTATCGGCGGCACTCCGCTATCTGAAATGGCGACGCTGGGCGATGCGTTGGCGACCGTCGTGATCGGGCCGTCGCTAGCCAAGGCGGCGGAATTGCTGGAACAAAAAACCGGCGTGCCGACTTATGCCCTCGATCATCTTTACGGCTTAAAAGCCAACGATGCGCTGGTTTCCGCATTGGCTGAAATCAGCGGCCATGACGTGCCCGAGCGCATCGAACGGCAGCGCTCGCAGTTACAGGATGCGATGCTGGACACGCATTTCATGCTCGGACAATTGCGTATTGCGATTGCGGCCGATGCGGATTTACTGAATGCGTTCGTCGATCAGGTTCAGGAAATGGGCGCGGAAGTTGTTGCCGCCGTCACTTCCTGCAACGTGCCGTTGTTATCGAGAATCCCCGTCGCCAGCATCAAAATCGGCGACCTTGAAGACATGGAACTGATCGGCAAGGCCAACAAGGTGCAATTGGTGATCGGCAATTCCCATGCGGTCGATACCGCCGAACGGCTGGGTACGCCCATTTTAAGAGCCGGATTTCCGTTATACGACATCATCGGCGGCTACCAGAAAACCTGGATCGGTTATCGCGGCTCCCGGCAAACGCTGTTCGATCTGGCCAATCTGGTCATCAATTATTCGCATGAAGAAATTCCGGTCTACCGCTCGATATACGGCCAAAAACCGGCCGGCGAAATAACCGAAAATTGTTCCAACAATGGGTTGTCATGTCATTAACAAGACGCATGCATATAGTGCAAGGCACTGATGAGAGGAATTTTATGGAAACCGCATTAAAAATAGCGTTTGCGACGACCGATATGGAAACGGTCAACCAACATTTCGGCTCGGCCAAGTCCTTCGCGATTTATGCGGTGAATATGGACGATGCGCAATTGCTCGAAGCCGCCCAGTTTGGTGAACTCCAGCAGGACGGCAATGAAGATAAATTATCGGTCAAGATTGAATTGCTGAACGGCTGCGCGGCGGTGTATTGCCAAGCCGTCGGCGGCTCGGCGATTAACCAGCTGATTGCCAAAAACATACAGCCGGTCAAGGTGCATGAAGGCGGCAAGATTAAAGACCTGATCGTTGACCTGCAAAATGAGATGAAAGCGGGGCCGTCCAGCTGGCTGGCAAAGGCGATTAATCAGCACAAGAGCCCCGATCCCGACCGCTTCAACCAGATGGAAGATGAAGGTTGGGATGAATAATTAATGCTGTAGGGGCAGGCCTTGTGCCTGCTCTGGGCAACCACAAGGGATTGCCCCTACTTTTTATAACTTTTTATAACGGAGAAAAAACATGGCCACTGCCGCATTAGTCGTACAAGAAGACGACGCCAACCTGGGTTCCGACATCGTCAAAGACATGATCAAACAACTACGCGCGATCGATACTTACGACACCTACGAAGGCTGGTCGGAAGCAAAAATCATCGACCCTATCGTGCTGACCAAAGAGCGCAAAAAAAACATCCCGGTGATCGGCGATCCCGATGAAATCACCATCGCCCGCTTAAAAGCCTATTACAACTCCTTGGCGACGCTAATCGAGAAAAAAACCGGCCTGATGGCGGCGCCGATGGTTCATATCAGCCACGAAGGTTTCGGCCGCGCGTTAATCATGGTCGGCAAACTGATTGTGGTCGATAAAATCTTGCGCGATACCCATCGTTTCGGCTTCTCAAGCCTCGAAGACCTGTGCGAAAAAAGCGACAAAACCATCGAAAAAGCGCTGGGACTGATCGAAAAATACAATGCGGCTGCAACCGACTGAGGAGGCGCTTATGTCCGAAGAATTGAAAAAACTGGAAAAAGAAGTCAAAAAGACCAAGCGCTTGGCCAATGAGCAAGCGATGGTATTACACGACCTGATTGAAGACAGCTTGCCTGAAGGATACGGCGAACTGTTAGGTATCGCCCAAGCGACTTACGATGCCTGTAAAGCCTGGGATGAAGCCAACCAAAAACTGATCGCCGCGCAAACTGAAGCGGCCTGAACCGGAGAACAACATGTCTGAATTTGTAACCGGCGTTACCTTTGGCGGTGCGGAATGGACGCCCGCTTATGTAACCGACATCAATCAAAAGACCTGCATCGGTTGCGGCCGCTGCTTTAAAGTCTGCCCGCGCGATGTGTTCGATTTGGTCGAAAAAGCCGAAGCCCTCGACCCGGATGACTTTGATGACGATTACGGCGATTTTGAAGACGATGACGACAACAGCATGGTCATGAGTTTAAAGAACAAGCTCGATTGTATCGGCTGCGAGGCTTGCTCCAAAGTATGCCCGAAAAGCTGTTTTACTCACGAACATAAACAAGCTGCCTAACAG
>JBAQYH010000575.1:0-2202 GCA_049299935.1 Methylobacter sp.
ACATGACCAGCGGCTGAAGAATGGACGAACTGGGAAAACCCGAAAAATCGCCGGTACTGGCAATTTCCGTTTTTCCAGGTCCAACAAACGTCATCAGGTAATCCATTTGCCGCCGTGCCGCAACAAGAATATCAGGCTCCCCCAGCAACTCATACGCCTCCACCAAACCCCACAGCGTGTATTTCATACACCAGACATTCCAGCGCCGGGTTGTGTCCGTCTTGGAATAGGTGCCGATATAACCGCTTGGATCCTGTGTTGCCAGAGCCTCTCGAACCGCCTTACGAATGAATTCCTTCAACTCCTTTTCGCCCGTGTAGCGTTGTGCCGCGATGGCTCCCAATATCCACTTGCCCCAGAACTCCCCCTGCCATAATCCGACCTTGTTATGAATCACATCATCCACGCGCTGACGCAGGGCTTCTGCTGTTTCGGGATAAATTTCCTTCTGGGCAAAATCGGACGTGTAGCGCGCTTTTATCAAGGCATCAATCTGATGCCCGATGCGCCCATCGAGCCTCGCATTACCAAAAGGCAAAGGAGTGAACTGGTCGGAAGCCAGCGCCGTCTCTCCGAGGATTGGAGAAACCGTCATCAACACCGATGTGCAGAAACCTGCTATCTTCAAATAAGCATGTGTAGTCATATCTCCCTATTCGTCCGGGCTGACTCGAATGGCGCTAAGATAAACGATTTTATCCAATTCCTATGCGCGAAGCGCTTTGGACTGCGCTGGCTTGACAGCGCTTTTCCTGCGCGTCCAAAAGCGGCGTCAAGCCGCCGCACTCCAAAATGTACTTATCTTAGCACGATTCCGGACTGACCCGGAAAGCATAGAGGTTTCCATCGGAGAGATGAAAGCAAAATCTCACCGGCGTGCCGGAAGCGGCGGCAGTTTGGCGCCATAATAAACAGCGCGGTGCCGGTTGTCATCGTAGGCGAAGTGAAGCCACTGCCCGTCTTTGCTCACGAAGCCGTCAGGATAGTTCAGGTTGCCTTTCGGGCCATCGCTCGATTGGGGCACCAGCACGCGCTGGTATGGCCACGTTTTCATGCCGTCGAAGCTGACCCACAATGCCAGTGGCGTACGGCGCTTCGGATTGGGATTATGCAGCATCGCCACAGCATCGTTACCGAGCGGATAAAGCGTTGCCTTACTGCCGGGATTCGGGATATCGGTCTTGCTTGCATAGTCCGGCCACGTCTTTCCGCCATCCTTCGACTCAGCATAGTATAACCGCCCGCCAAGTCCGTCGGCGCGAATGATCATTGCTATACGTCCGCCCTTCAACTCGGCGATGTTATTCTCCGCCCAGCCGAAGTATTGATCGTTTGTCGTTAGATGGATATTCCCGTGTTCCGTCCATGTCTTTCCTCCGTCACTGCTGATCATGACTCCATTACGCGGATTGGTGAACTTGCGGTCAAGCGGCACCTTGTCCTGCTCGTTGTCCGGCCCGATATAGTGCTGGAACGGGGCGATGATGCGGCCATCCTGCGCGACGATATGATTGCGGATAAAAGTACGCTCCTTTAAACGGCCCGGCACTTCAATCGGCTTGCTCCAGGTCTTGAACGAATCATCGCTGGTGAGAAACCACGACCGCCAGTCGTTCGCCCAATGCTTCGAATGTGTGGAGAAAAACAGCGTACTGCGGCCATCGCGAATCATCAGTTCGGTCGGGCCCTGTCCGATGGTTTTACCTTCACGAGGAAACCCAACGTCAAAGCGTTTCAGAGGTGTCCAGGTTTTGCCATGGTCGGTACTGCGCGTCACGCCGGTGTAGTTCAGCGGAGAAGGTTCGGTATCGCCCCCGGCGAGCATGAACAGGATCCACGAGCCGTCGGGCAGTTCACGAAGAGTGGTGTCGCAAACCATCTTGTTCGGCGAGATGCCATCGTAGGCGATACTGGTGAAGTCCTGCTGTGCATCTGTGGCAGTTTGTTTGATCCACTTGTGATCGGGACGGATGGCTAATGGCATCCGGGCCTTGTTCACAAGCATCTGCGCTTTTGCATCCGGCGATACAAATTTGCCCGCAAGTACATCCTCCTCACGGAACTTTGCCATAAGGATCTCTGCATCGCTGTGGCGGTTCCAGTCGTAAAGGATGTGAATCAGTCCATCCGGCGCCTGAAATCCGTCCGGGTACGATACGCCCGCCCGCTCATCAAGCAACAAGCCTCCGCTCCATGTTTTGC
>JBAQYH010000576.1:0-4121 GCA_049299935.1 Methylobacter sp.
AAGGTTTGCTGGGCGGCCGTGCTTCGCTTATTCCGCATCAGTTGTTTATTGCGCATGAATCGGCTAACCGGTCGGCGCCGAGAATCATGCTGGCCGATGAAGTGGGTTTGGGTAAAACCATCGAAGCGGGTTTGATTTTGCACCACCGGCTGATTAACGGTTTGAGCAACCGGGTATTGATTATCGTGCCGGAAACGTTGCTGCACCAATGGCTGGTCGAAATGCTCCGGCGTTTTAACCTGCGTTTTAGTATTTTCGACGAGGCGCGCTGTCTCGATACTTATGCCGAAGACGACATGCTCGCTGAAGCAGGCGAAGAGGATGCCGATGCCGATAATCCGTTTTTATCCGAACAGCTGATTCTATGCAGCCAGGGCTTTTTTTCCAATTATCCGCGCCGCCAACAACAGGCGATAGACGCGGGTTGGGATATGGTGATTGTCGATGAGGCACACCATCTGGAATGGAGCGAACAGGCGCCCAGCCCTGACTACCTGTTCGTTGAACAACTGGGCCGGATTTCCCCCAGCCTGATTTTGTTGACGGCGACGCCTGAGCAATTGGGCAAGGAAAGTCATTTTGCCAGGTTAAGATTGCTCGATCCCGACCGGTTCTACAGTTTTTCTGCATTTGTCGAAGAAGAACGTTTATTTGAGCCGGTGGCCAATGCGGCCAAATTGCTGCTTGCCGATGAAGATTTGAATGAAGAGGCGCTGCAACATTTAACCGCATTGCTGAAGGACGATAATGTCGACGGCTTGCTGAAAAATCTTATCGCCAGGGATGGTGTGTATGCCGCCAGCCAGTCGGGAACTGGCGAGGCGATCGCCAGGGATGGTGTGTATGCCGCAGACCTGCCGGGAGCAGGTGCGGCGAACGATCCTGAAAAATCGGCGGCGGCGCGCAAAGCGCTGGTGAATGTGCTGCTGGATCATCACGGCACCGGGCGGATTTTATTTCGCAATTCGCGGCAAACCGTGCAGGGCTTCCCTGAGCGGGAACGCTACGGCTATGCCTTAACCGGCCAAGCAAATACCGACGATTTGCAGCAAGATCCACGCTATTTGTGGTTGGTGGACAAGGTTAAACAATTGGGCGGTCAAAAAGCTTTGGTGATCTGCAAACAGGCGCAAACCGCGATTGACCTGGAGCAAACCCTGAAAAATCGCGCCGGCATTGCCTCGGCGGTATTTCATGAAGGCATGAGCATCATCGAGCGCGACCGGGCGGCAGCTTATTTTGCTGACCCGGACAGTGCGGCGCGGCTGTTGATTTGTTCCGAAATCGGCAGCGAAGGCAGGAATTTCCAGTTTGTGCATCATTTGATACTGCTGGATTTGCCGACCAATCCCGATTTATTGCAGCAACGCATAGGTCGTCTTGACCGTATCGGGCAGAAACATATTATCCAGATTCATGTGCCGTACCTGGAGCATACTGACAATGCCGTGTTGTACCGCTGGTATGATGAGGGCCTGAATGCGTTTGCCTGTAACAGTTCGTCCGCACAGCGGGTTGCAGATATTTTGCATGATGAGCTGGCGGCTGTTTTGGAGAGCAGGAGTCCGGCCGAGATTGATGCCCTTATCGCCAAGACCCAAGCACTCAGCGCCGAACTTGAAACGGAAATGCATAACGGCCGCGATCAATTGCTGGAGTTGAATTCCTGCCGTAAGGAATCGGCTGATGAGCTTATCGACCAGCTGAATACCTACGAGAAGGAAGGCGTGCTTTGGCCGTATATGGAAGATGTCTTTGAATGCTACGGCGTGGATACCGAGTTTCATTCGCCCGACTGCTTTATTATCCGTCCCAGCGACCATTTGCGCGTCTCGCATTTCCCCGGATTAACTGAAGACGGCTTGACGCTGACCGTTAACCGGCAGATTGCGCTGGCGCGGGAAGATATGCAGTTTATGACGTGGGAGCATCCGCTGGTCACGGCATCGATGGATATGGTGTTGTCCAGCGAAACCGGCAACGCCGCGATCAGCGTGATCAAGCATAGCGATCTTAAAGCAGGGCAGTTTCTGTTGGAGTGTTTGTTTATTGTCGAATGCAGCGCGCCGGCCGAATTGCAAATCGGGCGGTTTTTGCCGCATACGCCGATCCGGGTATTGATCGATCAGAACCAAAAGGATGTCAGCGCGGACATCGACCACCGCGATCTGGTTGAAGCCGGCATCAAGTTTGATAAACACAAGATTATTGCCTTTTTGAGCAGCCAAAGGCCGCACCTGATCAATATATTGAACGTAGCCGAGCAAAACGCCAAAGCCGAGATGCAGCAGTTAGTCGACCAGGCGACCCAGGCCATGCTGGAATCGCTAAGCAATGAAATCAAGCGTCTGGTCAGGCTGAAAAAAGTGAATCCGACCATCAGGACCGAAGAAATCGAGCAGCTAAAGGATATGACCATGCTGGCGCATGAAAACATCCAGGCCGCGCAGTTAAGGCTGGATGCGGTCAGGTTTGTGATTACCAGTTGATGTATCGCGCTGTCCACGAAAGGCACGAAAGACACGAAAAATTTAATTGTTCCTACGCTCCGGAGACTGTGAAAATATTATCCAAATTTGGCTAAAAAACATTTACCACGGAGAACACGAAGAGCACGGAGAAAATAAATTCATTAATTCAATGCATTAAAAACTTCGTGTTCTCTGTGTTCTCCGTGGTTATTCTTTATTTTTTTCTAAAAATGAATACTTTCACAATCTCTCCGGCGTGGGAACGCATCCGGCAACGCTCCAGCGTCGCCAATCGTGACGCCGGAGCGTCACTAACTGCATTTCCACGCTGGAGCGTGGGAACGATGTGTAATAAATTATGATAAATATCGGCAAAATAAATAAGCTGAAAGTCGTTAAGCAACAGGGAGCCAATGTCTATCTTGGCAATGGACTCTCTGGAAATGTGCTGCTGGCGGACAGGAAATTGCCCGCAAACTGCGAGGTCGGCGATACGCTGGACGTGTTTGTTTACGTGGATTCGGAAGGCCATCTGGCCGCCACCGCCAAAAAGCCGCTGGCCGAGGTCGGCGATATTGCCTGGCTGAAAGTGGTGTCGCTGAATTATGTCGGTGCGTTCCTGGATTGGGGGCTGCCTAAAGATTTGCTGGTCCCGTTCAGCGAACAATACCATGAGATGGAAGTAGGACGGTCTTATCTGGTCAAGGTGTTTCTCGACGACCAAAACCGCATTGCAGCGACCACCAAGATTGACAAATTGCTCAGCGATGAGTCGGACGATTTTGAAGTCGGCCAAAAAGTGTCGCTGATCATCGCCGATAAATCCGATCTGGGCGTTAAAGCCATCATCAACAATAGCCACTGGGGAATGTTGTATGAAAACGAGCTGTTCCAGCCGGTCAGGAAAGGCCAGAAACTGGACGGTTATATCAAGCAGGTACGTGAAGATCGTAAAATCGACCTGAGTCTGCACCAGCCGGGCTACGGCAAGGTCGTCTCGCTGACCGACAGCATTATCGCCAAGCTGAAAGCCAATAACGGCGAACTGATGCTGAGCGATAAAAGCCCGCCGGAAGCCATTTATGCCGCGTTCGGGGTCAGTAAAAAAGTGTTTAAACAGGCCATCGGCGCACTGTACAAGCAACAGTTAATCACTATCGATAAAAGCGGAATTAAGCTTATTGGTTGAAAATTGGAAACGGCATGGCTAAATTCAGAACCCATTATGACAACTTAAATGTGTCGCGCAATGCACCGGCAAGCGTTATCAAGGCGGCCTATAAAGTGCTTTGCCAGAAATATCATCCCGATAAATATATAGGCGGGCATGATGAAGCGCTTAGGATTATGAAAACCATTAATAGCGCTTATGCCGTTTTATCCGATTCCGCAAAAAGAGCCGAACATGATCAATGGATAGACCGGCAGGAAAGGGCGCAGGCGAACGGTGAAGCGCAGCGGATTATGGAAATTATTACCAAAAACTATGTTGCGGCACCGGTAACGGACTCAAAGAACCCCTTCGCGGTCTACCTGGCGACTATCAATCGATTCTGGAAAAATGCCTGTTCAGGCGGCAATAAGTTGCGGCTTATCGGTTCCCAACTATCAAAAAAACTAAACTGGATGTTTTGGCTCGCAGGCATTATC
>JBAQYH010000577.1:0-1698 GCA_049299935.1 Methylobacter sp.
GGTTTATTGCGGGTAATGTGGGGTTTTTCTGGGTGTTATCGGGTGATCGGCAATAGGTTACCCTACCGGTGCTTTGCCGGTGTGCTGAAATGCCCTTCGACAGGGTCAGGGCGAACGGTGTTGGGGGAAATTACCGGCGTCTAACTGGTATCGGGGTTTAAAATCTTTCTCGCACCGGTGAAAAATGCCGATACCGGCGACATTTCCCCTTTACGCTGCACTGTGTCCGCTGCCGAGTCTGCTGATGCTGGGTTGCCGTTGTTGATGGCATTTAGGCCCATTTGTATGTTGGCCAGCTTTTTTCTGTCTTGTTTAAGGTTTTTCTTTTTCCGTCTTTCTATGGCCCTTTGCTGTTCATGTCTCAGCCAATCATGAAAGCCCAGGGCGGTAAAAAGATGCTTGCTGACGGTGCGTATTGCGGCAATGCCTTCGTAGATTATGTCGCTGATTTTCGTGCATATCGGATGCACGGTTATGATTCCGGCTGCTTTAAGGTCATGTATTGCCCGTTCTGCCCGCCTTTCGCCTAGTCCTGATTTCTCGGCGAGAAACGGCATGGTAAGCCCGGCCATGCTGCCGTCTGCCTGGGGTATGCCGACGCGTAGCGTCACGAGATCGGTGTAATGCAGGATGCAGCCAAGAATAGCAATGCAGCCTTCGCGGCGTTCGCTGCGTTGTTGTCGATCGGATTCATTCGCCGCGTTCAATAACGGCAAGGTGCCGGGATCTTGGTAAAATTTCTGGATAGCAATGATAATCTTCCGCAAAATTTGCGGCCGGTTAGCATGGTTTTCGGGAGGAACAAAATGACGCGGTGTTTCTGGACAGTGTCCACAATTATTTCCGCTGTTCTTGTTTTTGTTTTCTGAATTTGTGGTATTATTATTCATTGTCTCCCTGCGCTAACAGGGTTGATAAAAGGAACACGTCCCGGTGTCTCCCTGAGTGGTATCAGGATTGATAACGGGAACGAAGCCCGACTCTTGCAGGAGTTGGGCTTTTTTTTGTTCAACTTTCTATAAAAAACGCGATTGTAACTTAATTCTAGGTGTTATAACGTATTTTTTGTCACAATCCGGTAACTTCTCAGGATTCAACGGCAGAATCCCCCATCATTTGCCAGCCGGTAATTTCCGTTTTTTGTCCGCTTCAGGCAATAAATCCACCACAGAACAGCCTAACGCGGCGGCAATGCCGCGCAGTGTGTCTATTTTTGCATTATCTTCGCCTTTTTCAATCCGGCTAATCATGGCCTGTGTCACGATGCCCGATTTTTCGGCCAATTCTGTTTGAGTCCAGCGTTTAGCCTCGCGGCGCTGCTTGATGTTTAGGCCGATACTCATTTTTGCTCTTGTTCTCTTTTTCGTAGCATGGCTTCAATTTTAGTGCGTTTAGTCTTGGCCAGCCCTTCATCCTTGAGCGCGGCCCGCAGGGTGGCGGCGTTGGCTGTTTCCAGATGGTGCTTGAAGTTAACATCCTCGCGGCTGGTATGACTGAGCCATTCCAGCGCCTCGTTGTCTACCGCTTCCGGTTCTGCTGGAGCCGGTACCAAGCCTATTTTATCGACTACTATTTTTAACATCTCGCGCATTTCCTGGCGGTCTGCCCTGATTGCGGTTATTTCGTTTGCCGTTGCCAGGGCGTGAGCGGCGGCGCTGGCTTCGATGTCTGCGATGCGGCGTTCGCTGGCTTCCAGTT
>JBAQYH010000578.1:0-7683 GCA_049299935.1 Methylobacter sp.
GTTTGATGATTAGGTGTTTAGTTTCGCAGGGGGCTGAGTATTTGGAGCTTGGGAACCCGCCTTAAAATGACTTTGCGCCGGTTCCCAATTTTCCTAACGGCGAGAATCGAAGAGCGCTTACTCGTCAAGCCCATGCTGTACGGCATAATGCACCAACTGCGCTACGCTCTGGAGATTCATCTTTCCCAGCAAGTTAGCTTTATGGGTACTGACAGTCTTGTTGCTGATGAACAAGAGCGAGGCGATTTCATTGTTACTCTTGCCGGCCACAAGCAGGCGAAATACTTTAAACTCACGATCCGAGAGGGTCTCGTGCGGAAGCTTGCCTTCCGGTATTCTGATTTCATTAACGAGTATTTCAAGCACTGCCTGGCTGAAGTACTTTTTGCCGGACACCACTTCGCGTACAGCCTCCACGATGACTGCCGACATACATCCCTTGGTCAGGTAACCGGAGGCTCCAGCCTTGATAAGGCGTATCGCGTATTGGTCTTCCGTGTGATTGCTGAAAATAAGTATCGGTAATTTCGGTTTTTCATCGCGAAGCTGCTTGAGCACTTCAATACCGCTCAGGCCGGGCATGGAAATATCGAGCAGCACCACGTCGCAATTGTTGTGCCGAAGCCAATGCAGCGCGTTAATGCCGTTATCTTGCTCCGCAATGATTGTCATCCCTTGAACTTTTTCAAAGAGTCTTTTCAAGCCTTGGCGCACAATGTCGTGATCGTCAACGATCAGAATACGTATCATGATTCCTCTCCTTTTTGTAGTCTGTAGGTTGCGGCAGCATCACTTTTATGCTGAATCCGCCGGCAGGCGGGCTGTAAAAATTAATCCTGCCGCCCAACTGCTCGGTACGCTCGCGCATGCCAAGCATTCCATAGGAAGCAGGGGAAATGACGTGCCCTTCCGGCAGTCCGCAACCATTGTCCCTGATAGTCAGAATAAACGTTGCGTTCTCATACTGCAATTCGACTTCCACCTTGGATGCACTGGAATGCCGAACGACATTGGTAAGGGATTCCTGGAAGATGCGGAACAGATTAATCGTTTGCGTCTTGTCCAATTCGTAGGGGTAACTTTCGTCGCAGACGACCCTACATTGGATGCCGGTACGTTTGCGGAACTGCTCTGCCTGCCATTCAAGCGCCGCAGGCAGTCCAAAATCATCGAGTATAGTCGGTCGCAAGTCGGTGATTACCTGTCGTGTGGCTACTGCCGCATTATCGAGCAATTGCGACATCGACTCGATATGTTTAAGAGGCGATGTTGCTTCCTCGCTCGCGGACAACTCTTCTATCAGCCAGTTAATATCCATTTTGAGCGCGGTCAGCATGCCGCCCAGATTATCGTGAATATCCCGCGCGATACCGGCTTTTTCTTCCTCGCGCACAGACAGGAGATGTGAGGAGAATTCGCGCAGTTGGCGTTCGGCTTTTTTGAGCTCGGTAATGTCGGTGGCAACCGTCAGCACCCCGCTCAACTCGTCATGTTCGTTGTATTCCGGTACCACTTGCATGGAAAAATAATGAAGGTTGCCGCCGGCATCGGACAAATGCGTCTCGATACGTTCGGTTTTCCCGGTAGCCATCACGCGCCGCAATATTTCAATATATTCATTCGCGGAAGGCGCGGCCAAGCGCCAAGTTTCAAGCGGAGTTTTGCCGATGACATCGGCCTGCCTGGTATTTCTCGAAACTTCATAAGCCTGGTTGACATAGGTTTTTCGGAAATTCCGGTCGTAGCGAATGATGGCATCAGGCAAGTTTTCGGCCAGCGTCCTAAAGTCCCGTTCGCTGCGTATCAACTCCAGTTCGAGTTGCCGTTGCTTGGTAACGTCGCGTCCTATGGCCAGCGCGCCGATAATTTCGCCATTCGGTCCGCGTTCGGGTACGAAATGAATATGGTGATAACGCCAACCGCCGCTGCCGTCCGGTATTTTGAGCTCCATATCGTCATACTTCCCGGTTCTTATGATGCTTTCGATTTTAGCCTGATACTCGTCGAGCTCCCCGCAGGGGTTGAGTTGCTTTGGCGTTTTCCCTTGCCACGCCTCGGCGTTCCCTTCCAAGAATTGTTCGAGCATGGGATTGGCGTAAGTTTTACGGGCTTGCAGGTCGTATCGGGAGATATAGTCCGGTAAGCTTTCCGCCAGATTGCGAAATTTTTGTTCGCTTTCCTGTATGTCTTTATAAGCCAGCAAACTGGTCAGATCATCTGTCAGCCGTCTGCTGATTTCCTGAAACAGTTTTTTTTCGTCGGCCGTCCAGATTCTGGTACGAGAGCATTGATGCAACCCGAATGCCCAGGGCTTATCTCCCTTGGGATAGACGGCCATTGCCATTTGCGACTTGAAGCCGAACTGCTCCGATACCGCTTTGGGCAGCGGATACTGATTGCCTGGCCCGGTTGTCACAGGGCTGTCGGAGTCCAGCAAAACACGGAACACCGCGGCCACATCCTCGTCCATTGCCATGGAAATTCCCAAGGCCAGGGCGCCGGGATATTCAGGCCGGGTGCATTCCATAGGCACGCCCCAAGAATCCGCCTCGGGATCGCAGGGATGGACAATATACACTCGATCGCAATCGAATATCGAGAGTACCGTATCGAGCACATCGGTCATCACGGTTTCAAGATCGTTCGATCCTTGGATGGCTCGATTGACTCTATCCATGCTTTCGAAAAAGCGCAGATGATTCTGGACTTCGGCTTCCATGCGTTTGCGCTCGGTAATGTCGCGCACGATGGAAAGCCCCATCGTTTGGCCCTCATAGTCAATCTCCGTCCAGCTGATTTCCACCGGAAACTGATAGCCATCTTTCGATCGAAGGATGGTTTCCATGCGAGCAAAAGCCTGTTGGCGCATTTGCTCGTCAATGTTTCGGGCGGCCGCCAAATCCACAGAGGGATTGATATCCGGCACGCACATATTCAACAGTTCGTCGCGGGTATAACCCAGCGAATGGCAGGCTTTGTCATTGACATAGCGAAAGCGGAAACCGGCTTGCGAATCGACCAAAAATATCGCTTCATGAAGCCGGTCGAGGATGAAGCTCATGAAACCGATTTGCCCTTTCTGTTCAAGAAGCTGTAGTTCTGCGCGCCTGCGCTCAATCACTTCTTCGCAGCACTCACTATTGCAAATTTCCCTCTGGCCCAGGCATTTTTTTAAGCCGGTATCTCGCGTTATTGCTTGTTGCAGGCCGTGCAGCTTTAGGCACATATTTAACCGTGCAACCACGTCCTCGATTTGCAAGGGCTTTATCAGGTAATCAATGCCGCCTGCCTCGAATCCTGCCGGAAGCTTGTCGCCATCATCCGGCGCAACCATGAATATCACCGGAATTGCGCATGTCTCGCATTTAGCTTTTAAGGACCGGCAGACTTCGATGCCGTCCATATCCGGTAACGCGATGCCGAGCAAAACCAGATCGGGCCGCAACAAGCCTGCATAGTGCAATCCTTGCTGACCGTCCCGCGCAACGGTAGTACGGAAATTGCGGCTGTTGAGGCTTTCGGCAAGCGCTCCAAGAATGGCCGGTTGGTCGTCGACAATCAGGATGAGTGGCGGCGATGCCGACCAAATGGGGGGCTGGTTAGTCATGCACGGCATCTCGCTCCATATTGAATTTTATGTAAACGGAGTTTATTAATAGTTCGGCATTTGGTCGTCGAATTGAATATTAAGGATTTGGTTAAAAATAACTTCCCGAAATCACTATTTTCGATCGTCAAGCCGTTCGTGCTGACCCTTAGACAAGGCTCCCCTGAGCGTAGCCGAAGGGCTCAGGGCGAACGGAGAAATTTCATCCAATCTATATCGGGAAGTTATTACTGACCATATCCTAAACCGATTCAAAGCGGCTTTCCAGTTCTGTAACGGCATGGTCCATTTTTTACTGATGTTCATCAGCTCCAGACAGAACAGCTTTGACTGCGCCTCATCGCTGGGAAACGAGCCTCGATTCTTGGTGATTTTCCTCAGACTCATATTCACCGACTCGATGGGGTTGGTAGTGTAAATGATGCGGCGTATCTCCGGTGGGTAATAGAAGAACGGAATGATACGGCTCCAGTTGCACCGCCGTTTGCGGATAGACCGTTTCATTAAAAACTAGGCCTTTTGCTTAATCTGACAAGTTGCCCTTAACAAATTAACCCTCTGGCGCAGCTCTTTGCCCGGTTTGAAATAGGGCGAATACTTGGCCGGCAATTTTAATTCCGCTCCCGACCTGGGATCACGGCCTGTAAAAGACGGGCGGTAATGTAAAGAAAAGCTGCCAAAGCCCCGGATTTCTATTCTATCGTTAGCCATCAGTGCTTTACTCATCTGCTCGATCATGCAGACTACCGCCAACTCCACCTCTTTCCGTTCCAAATGGGGCCGTTTTTTCGCCAATGCATCAATGAGTTCCGATTTAGTCATGTTTAGCTCCTGTGTTTGTTTGAAAGTCATTCAACCCGCTAAACAGCGGTGTGTCATATGCCCTGTTTTCTGTGTGAAATGCCTCGGCAATGCCTGAAAATGATTAACTGAATCCCAGGCGGAATGCCGCTTTGAAGCATTTCTTATCACGCAAACCAATATATTCAGCACATACCGTGCCATTTTGTGCGGCTTATTGCCGCGCGGCAATTGGTCACATTTCCAGGACCTACTTTGTTCACTAGACTATGCGCAACTCTTGTGTCACTTCCTTACTTAAAGGTATTAGAGTTTTACTGTCCTTCCTCTTGAATGCGGTCAGCAGCCCTGGCCGCATCTTTTTAGCTTACGGGTGGAATCATGAAACGGAATTATCAAACCGACACCTCCTACGCGATTAATGATCAGGATTTGATCCGCCAAATCGCTTTCCATGAGGCCGGCCACGCTGCCGCCATTTATCTTTACAACAAACAAAAACAACTGCCCCCGGTGTATTTTCAAATCACCATCAAGGCGCTGGACCGCCTGAAAGACAGCCCCCTGAATGCCTGCTCATTAATCCATGATCATTATGCTGCCGTCGTAGAAGGAGGCCGCCTGATCCACAGCCTGCCGGTTGCGTTGCTCGAAAGCGCTCATTATTTTTCAGCCGTTGAGCAGGATGCGTACCAGACCGCCTTTGAAGCGGACATGATCAATTTGCTGATCGGGCCTTTGGCGGAAGCCAAACATGTCGCCTTTCGCGATGACGAGCAGTTTAATGCCCAGCTGGTTAACATCAATGCCTTGCATAACTACGGCGGCACATCCGATCTTGAAAAGGTTTATGAATATCTGGACATCTTTATCGCATCCAGGCATCGGCACGAAGAAAAGATGCTTGAACTGTTTAACAACGCTTTTCAGTTCATCAGCTCACCGGTTCATTGGCGGGCCATTGAACGACTGGCTGACTATATTCTTAGCAATAAGGAAAACATAATCAGCTGTGAAGAAGCGATTGCCGTGCTGGAAGAAAGCAGGACACCGAAGGTGAAGTGTTAGAGCTTCGCCCGGAGATGTTAGTGCGGGGGGCAAGCAGAACAGCCGCAATGATTCTGGAAAAACCGGATCATCCACAAAAAACACGAAATTGAATATTTTCGTGCTTTTCGTGTTTTTCGTGGACCGACTAAGGTTTTTAGAATGATCCGGGGCTGCTCCAAAGAAAAAGGCGGGGATTAGTTGGATTTCGTGTGTAAATTAACGGGCTATTGCTCAACGTGCAAAACTTCCACCGTACTCCAGATATCTTCAATAAAATCCACATCCATTTCCGGCATACCGTCCTGTATCCATTGCACCAGCACTTTGGCGATGTTGGGATAGGTAATGTGAACGGCACGGTTGTCATGCAGCCAGTGATCGATGACGGAACCGTTCAGGTCATGCATAACATGCCCGTAACCTAACTGCTGTAAAGCTGCGGCATTGGAAATCTGTTCCATTTGCGCATGCAGCGGTTTCGCCAGGATTTTTTTGCCCAGCTGTAACGATTCGCTGGCCAGTTCAAATCCGGCATTACTGATAATGCCGGCGCAATCGTATAAATCCTTCTGGAAACCGTCACGCGACAGCGGATTGCAAATGATGTGGTCAAATAGAGAAGGCACGACTTCCGGCGAATAAACATGAAACTCAAAATTCTTAAACGGCGACAACAGCCGGATGACTTCATGCTGGTCTTCGAAAGGCAGGTACACAATGATCTTGTTCTTGATGATGCTTTTCGGCATATCCGGCGTGTCGATAATCGGCGGCAATATAGGCTGGCCGAAATGATGCCAGTGCAAACCGACCCCCTTGTCTGCCGGGGCAAAATATCTCATGACCTGGTCGGCGATAGGATCGGAGCCCTCTCTGGGAATCTTGTGATTAAAGGCATATTGATGGCCGATGCCTAAAACCGGTTTTTTCTGGCTTTTCGCCGCCCAGGCGGTGACCGGTTCAAAATCGCTGATCACCAGATCATAGCCGTTTAAATCCAGCGACTTCATGTCTTTTATAAACGTAATCGGCTTGGCTTCAAGCGCTGTTTTCAAATAACTGACCTGCCCTTTTTCGGTATGAAAGGTCAGGCCGGTACGCGATTGGTAGCCGTTAAAGACGTCCATCTCGAAATACTTATCCGCGGGGCGTCCGGTAAACTGGAAGGTTACGTCGATTCCGGCGGCATAAAGTTCTTTTGCCATGACCCGTGCGCGCGTGATGTGGCCGTTGCCGGTGCCCTGTACGCCATAAAAAATTCTCATATTACGATTTGCCCCAAGCTAAAGAGTGCTGTGCCGATACCCAAAATGGCGCCTACCAACGTGTCGGTCGGAAAATGCACGCCCAGTACCACGCGGGAAAAGCCGACCAATGCCGCCCAACAATAAAGAAGAGGCATCAAGGCGGGTAAGTAATATCCGAGCAAAGTCGCCATCATGAACGCGGCAGATGTGTGGCCGGATGGAAAACTGAATTGATCCGAGGGGGTGATAATGCTGCGGAAGTTTTGTAATGCGGCTTGCGGGCGGTTCCGTCTTAAGCCGTTTTTCAGTACGAAATAAATCGGCCTTTCGATTAAAAAGCCGAGCAAAATAGCTTGCAGAAACGGGCTTTCCAAGCCTTCGGTCCAATATAACAGCCCTCCGATGACCAGATACAACGGGCCATCGCCGGTTTTTGACAGATACCGGCCCGCCTTGGTCAAGGTGCCGTGCATTCTGGCATTGACCAGCCAGGTGAACATGAAGACGTCGTATTTATGGATGGAATAGAGCAATTTCATTTCTTTATCCTCTTAAGGGAAATTCTGCAAAGCTTGTAGCGAGCGGGCCGAACCCGCTTTTGCAGGGATGAAAAGCGTTAGCCTTCAAGACAAAGGGTAAAACTCTTCTGTGACAAAGAAATGAACGTTTGTTTAAGATTCCGTGACAACGGAGTAGCGGATAAGCTTAAAAGACTTCGGCCGGTTTTGGGCTGAAAACAGCGTTGTGCCAACCAGTTAACCGGACTTCAGGTCAACTTCGTCCGGTACGCTTTGCCCGTTGCTTTTGCAGCCAGCGAATCACGCCGGTAACGAACAGCACCGGACAGGCAAGACCCGACAAAAACACCAGAATACGCCCCGTCATGCCGAACGCCTGCCCGGAGTGCAACGGCCATTGCCAATGCGTGAACGCTTCGCCCGCCGTGCCGATGGCCGGATCGTCCACATCCAGTATTTT
>JBAQYH010000579.1:0-3112 GCA_049299935.1 Methylobacter sp.
GCTATGACTTCATTGTCGCGCATCGAACCGCCGGGCTGGATGACTGCGGTGATGCCCGCTTCGGCGGCTGAATCGATGCCGTCCCTGAACGGGAAAAAGGCATCTGAAGCCATCGCGGAACCCGGAACATCAAGGCCCGCATCGGCGGCTTTGATACCGGCGATTCTGGCCGAATAAACGCGGCTCATTTGACCCGCGCCGACGCCGATGGTCTGGCCGTTTTTGCAGTACACAATCGCATTGGATTTGACGAATTTGGCGACTTTCCAGGCAAACAGCAAATCGGCCATTTCCTGTTCGGTCGGGGCGCGCTTGCTGACGACTTTGATGTCGGCGGCGGTGATTTCGCCAAGATCCTTGTCCTGAACCAGCAGGCCTCCGGCGACGCGTTTGAAATCCAGCGACGCTTGGTTATCACTGTTCCAGGTGCCGCATTCCAGTACGCGGACATTTTGTTTTTCAGCCAAAACGGTTTGCGCGGCCGCGCTGATGGTCGGCGCAATAATCACTTCGACGAATTGTCGCTTGACGATTTCGGCGGCAGTTTGTTCGTCCAGTTCCCGGTTAAACGCGATGATGCCGCCGAATGCCGAAGTCGGGTCGGTTGCATAGGCTTTATCGTAAGCGTCAAGCAGGTTGCCTGCTTGGGCTACGCCGCAAGGGTTGGCATGCTTGACGATCACGCAGGTGGGCTGGTCGCCGAAGGTTTTGACGCATTCCAGCGCGGCGTCGGCATCGGCGATATTGTTGTAGGACAATTCCTTGCCTTGCAGTTGCTTGGCGGCCGCAATCGTGCCGTTAGCCGGTGTTTTCTCACGGTAAAATGCGGCGTTCTGGTGCGGGTTTTCGCCGTAACGCATGGTCTGGTTGCGGTAAAACTGCAAGTTCAGCGTTTCGGGAAACTGGACGCCGCCAATATTGCCCAGGTAAGCCGAAATCGCGGTGTCATAACGCGCCGTGTGTTCGAAGCTTTTCAGCGCCAGATTGAAGCGGGTCTGATGTGAAAGCCCGTTGTTGTTTTTCAGTTCGGCAATAACCGATGCGTAATCGCTAGGATCAACGATCACCGCGACATCGGCATGATTCTTCGCGGCGGCGCGGATCATGGTCGGGCCGCCGATGTCGATGTTTTCGATGGCGGTATCCAAATCGCAGTCCGGATTGGCGACAGTCTGTTCGAACGGGTACAGGTTGACCACCACCATATCGATCGGCTTAATGCCGTTCGCGGCCATCACTGCATCGTCGATGCCCCGGCGCGCCAAAATGCCGCCGTGGACTTTGGGATGCAAGGTTTTAACCCGGCCATCCATCATTTCAGGGAAACCGGTGTAATCGGAAACTTCAGTCGCAGGAATGTTATGTTCGGCCAGCGTCTTGGCGGTGCCGCCGGTGGACAGGATTTCGATGCCTAATTGATTAAGCTCGCGGCAAAAATCGACGATGCCGGATTTGTCGGATACGCTGACCAGCGCGCGGGTGACTTTTTTATTCATGCAGTTCTCAGAAAGAGGTGGTTTGAGTGAGTGGTTAAAACTGGCGAGGTTACAAACTGGCCTCGATGGAACGTTACGACAGACCGTAGAGTTCCAGTTTTTTGCGCAAGGTGCTGCGGCTAAGGCCCAATGCTTTGGCCGCTTTGGTTTGGTTATAGCCTGAATGTTCCAGCGTCGCTTGCAATAAAGGTTTCTCGACTTCGCCGATGACCATCGCATGAAGATCTACCGCATCATGGCCGTTCAGGTGCAGGAAATATTGCTCCACCGTTTGCTTGACATGCGCGGATAAGGGAATGGCCGCGTTTTTCTTGCTGTCTATGTTAATGATTTCAGCACTTTTTTGGGATGCGTTCATATTATGCAGCACGGTCAGTAGTTAAAGGATTAAATGCCGAATTAATCAGCGCTATTTGTTGGGATGGACATTGTGCCTGGTTGATGGCGCTTTTGGCGTCCTGAGTTGCGGACTCAAGATGCTTTAAATACCAAGCTATATGTTTTCGGGCTATTTTAACACCGCTTGCATTGCCGTAGAAGCTATATAGTTTGTCCAAATGGCTCATCAGTGTGTCGTGTATGGCTGTATTTGTTGGTTTTTCAAGGTGTTTGCCGTGGTTGATAAAGTGACTTATTTGGCTAAATAGCCATGGATTTCCCTGGGCGGCCCGGCCGATCATAATGGCGTCCGCGCCGGTTGAATCAAGCACGCATCGAGCCTGTTCGGGTGTATCAATATCGCCGTTGGCGATTACCGGAATGCTGACTGTTTGCTTCACTTGTTTAACGGTTTCATGTTCGGCTAGGCCCTCAAATTTGCAGGCGCGGGTCCGGCCGTGAACAGTCAACGCGGCAATGCCCGCATTCTCGGCGATTTGGGCTATCTCAACGGCATTGCGGCTGTGCATATCCCAGCCGGTACGGATTTTTAACGTGACCGGAATATCGACCGCATTAACGACCGCATCGAGTATGCGCTTTACCAGCGCTTCATCTCTCAATAGCGCGGAGCCTGCGGCAACGGAACACACCTTCTTTGCCGGGCAGCCCATGTTGATGTCAATGACCTGGGCGCCCCGCTGGGCATTGAGTCTGGCCGCATCGGCCATTTGCTGGGGGTCGGTGCCCAGAATTTGTACCGAGCGTATGCCGGTCTCGCCGCCATGGTCGGCTTTTAACAGCGTTCTTTTGTGTTTACGTAAAGCCGGATTGGACGCCACCATTTCAGACACCGCCAACCCTGCGCCGAACTGTTTGCACAATTCCCTGAACGGGCGGTCAGTGATGCCGGCCATGGGGGCCAGAATCAGGTTGTTTTCAAGTTTATATGGGCCAATTTGCATCAGTTATCGGATTTGGGAAATAGAACACGGATGACGCGGATTTAGCGGATGGGCACGGATATATTAATTTTCAAATGGAGAATCGATGCCATTGAATTGAGCGGCAGATCAGACCCAGTAAGGTGGGTCTGATTCCGTGCAACGTGCAGGGTGGAAAATCCGTGCTAATCCGTCTAATCAGTGTCATCCGTGTTCTATTCTAGGCAATTATTTTTCTGCGTCTTCATTCCAGATTGGGTTGTCGCGGTCTTCCGGTTCCAGTTTGGCATTATC
>JBAQYH010000580.1:0-2014 GCA_049299935.1 Methylobacter sp.
ACCAGCATCTGTTCATAAATATCCGACAAAATCTCCAAGTCATCTATGGCGATATGTTCATTGATTTTATGGATGCTTTCATTCAACGGGCCGAGTTCGATAACCTGTGCGCCGGTCGGGGCGATAAAGCGGCCGTCCGAGGTGCCGCCGCCGGTATCGTCCAGCGTTTCAAAGCCGGTCACGGTTTTGATCGCGGCATGGGCCGCATCGATTAATGCGCCCGGCCCAGTCAGGAACGGATTGCCGGACAAGCGCCATTCCAGTTCGTATTTGAAATCGTATTTGTCCAGTATCGCGCGGGTGCGCTGCTTGATGGTTTCCTCGTCCAGTTCGGTGCAAAAACGCAGGTTGAACTGCACGTTGACGCTGCCGGGGATGATGTTTTCCGCGCCGGTTCCCGCATTGATATTGGAAACCTGCAGGCTGGTCGGCGGGAAAAATTCATTGCCGTGATCCCAGACTTCCTCGGTCAGGTCTTTTAAGGCCGGGGCGAAACTGTGTATCGGGTTGTCGGCAAGTTCGGGATACGCGACATGGCCCTGTATGCCTGCAATAGTCAGTTTGGCGCATAACGAGCCGCGCCGGCCGACGCGAATCACGTCGCCGATTTTTTTGTCGCTGGACGGCTCGCCGACCAGGCACCAGTCTATTTTTTCGTTGCGCTGTTCCAGCACTTCGACGACTTTAACCACACCATTAGTCGCGATGCCTTCTTCGTCGCTGGTCATCATCACAGCGATAGAACCTTGATGATCCGGGTGCTTGGCAATAAAGCGCTCGACGGCGGTGATAAAACAGGCGATGCCGCCTTTCATATCGGCGGCGCCGCGGCCGTAAAGCTTGCCGTCACGAATCGTCGGTTCAAACGGCGGCGAAACCCAGGCTTCCAACGGGCCGGTAGGCACCACATCGGTATGGCCGAGGAAGGTCAGCAGCGGTTTGGCTTCGCCGCGTCTAAGCCAGATGTTTTGAGTGTCTTCAAAGTCCAGGCGTTCTTCGTTGAAGCCCAGTTTGGTTAAACGGGCGGTCAGCACATCCTGGCAACCCGCATCTTTTGGGGTTACCGATTCGCGGCTGATAAGGTCTTTAAGGAGTTCCAGTGTGTTGCTCATAATAAATTTCTCGTTACCACGCGCTGCTCTCATCTTTATACATAAGATACACAAGTGTCCGCGGTACACCGTCATTTGCATCGTTCCCACGCTCCGGCGTGGGAACGCAGTGGTAGACGCTCCAGCGTCCCGCAACGCTGGAGCGTTACAGACTGAATTCCCACGCCGGAGCGTGGGAACTATAAGCTTGTGTATAAAGGTGAGCACACCGAGTGGGAGTGCTATGGGGTCAGGTTTTCACCGTACCTGTTTTCGACAGACTTGCGGCATACCCGCCATCCTTGGAGAAACCAAGGATTAGTTTGTCGCCGGTATCCAAAACCGGGCGTTTAATCAGGGTAGGGCTGTCCAGCATCAGGTGCATGGCTTTTTCCTGGGTCAGATCGGCTTGCTGCTCTGCACTGAGTTGCCGCCAACTGGTGCTGCTGCGGTTGAGCAGTTTGTTCCAGTCTAAATGCTCGGTGAAATGCTGTACCAGCTCAGGCGTTAAGCCGTCGGTTCTAAAATCGTGGAACCGATAGGCTATGCCGTTCTGATCCAGCCCGTTGCGCGCTTTTTTGACGGTGTCGCAATTTTTTATGCCGTAAAGCGTATGCATGGTTTTTACAATTGGCTGTTCAGCAATTCGTCTATGCTGGGCAATTGTTTGTCTGCTTTGCAGCGGTTCTTGTAAAGATCGACAAATTCCATAAAGGCCTGTTCCAGGTCGGCCAGGATTTCTTCTTCGTTTTCGCGCTCGTCAGCGGGGACATCGTCGGAGTCCAAATATTCGTGTTGCAGGGCGACTTCGCTGTTTAAAGCGAGCGTGGCGTAAATGATGGCATTGTTTGATATGTTGTCGCTCATGGTGTTGGCCTTGGTTAAGTTATTGGTGGGTTTAGTACAGCTATCCAGATAAATTC
>JBAQYH010000581.1:0-4192 GCA_049299935.1 Methylobacter sp.
ATAATCCAACAAAAAGAATTAACCAAAAAAGAAAACGGAAGATGTTTACACTATGATAGTGGCAATAAATGCAATAGCATCATAGATGCTCACTCAATTCAAAGAAATAGATCATTATCATCAATAGCTAGAAATGGAGAGGTTTATGTAGTTGCTAGAAATATTGGCAATTTAAAGAAAAACGGTGACAACCTAACTTATAAAAAAGCTCGCATTAAAAGTTTTTCTACTTTCGCTGGTTTCTGCCAATACCATGACAATGAGTTATTTAAATCTATTGATGACTTTCCTCTAACTCCAACGGAGCAACAAATTTTTTTATATGCTTATCGTTCATTATGTAGAGAGCTTTTTGTAAAAGAAAACTCTCTTGCATTAATTGATAGCCAAATAAAATGCCATAACAATAAAGCAGATATAGGCCTATTGAATACCCATAAAGTAGCAAGAACTTTTAGTTTTGATAATTTAAAAAGACATAAATCAGAATATGACAAGTCACTAAAAAGCAAATCATATTCCGACATAAAATATGTTGTTTTCATTTCAAAGCAAAAACCTTGTATTGCTTTTTCGGGACTATTTTGGCCGGATTTTGATTTTCTGGGTAAACAGTTGCAGAATTTAGGAGACTATAAAACTAAGTTGGAACTGATTACTATGTGTTCAGCACCGATGGATGATAACAACTGGGGGTTTTTATTTGCGTGGCATAAAAATAGTTCAAATATTTGTAATAGTTTTATGGAATCATTAGCAACAGCGATCTATAACAACTGCGATATTGGTGATTTACTATTTCGGTTAGTTATATCCAATTGTGAAAACCTTGCGATTTCTCCTCAATGGTGGGAAAAATTATCTGAAGACCATAAAGAAAAAATATCATCAAGAGTGACATCAATGGCGCACCCTGACATTGAAATTAAACATAATTATTTAATGAATGGTCTAGAGGGCATTTCTCAATGGCAATTTGGGGAAACAATTTCATCAAGAATTGGGATTTGCAACTCCCTACTAACATTTATGCGATACCTAACTAACGTCAAACGTTTCTGGTGAGACAATGCCCTGACCGGTGGTACGGACTTAATCCCGTATGCCGCGCCGAGTACCGGAGCTTTCGCCGGGAACAGCCCGTGAGGGGTGCGGCAGGGATGCCGCACGTTGGCGAAGGGGCAGGAGCCCCTTTCGTCAACCCCCGGCGAAAGTGAGGAACGCAGGAGATAAGCGGCAACCGGGTCGCCTTTTCTTTGGTTACTTTCTTTTGGCGACGCAAAAGAAAGTAACTCGCCTTCGGGTGCGAGAACCCGATTCAATCAATCGTCGCGCTAGCGACACATTTCCGCAAAATGACGAAGACGTATATTTTCCAGCCTAGTTGCTCTTGTCTGTAACGTAACGTTCACATCCCTGTGCTCTGGATCCCGGCAATCCCTGCCGGGATGACGCGCTTTAAAATACTTGCGTATAACGATGAACATGGCGTGTGGGAACTAGGAATCATATAGTTCCCAATGCCGCTTGCGGGTCAACCCTAGACACAACCGCAACTCCTGCTCCAACGCCCGATCACCACTCAAAAACTGACTATGCTCCCGCAGTTGCCCAACAGTCTTCCGCAATGCCAGGCTTAATGCATCGACATTGCCCCGCAACTCAACGCCCTGAACAACGCCAAACAACACAGCCACCGCAACCTGCTCAGTCAACTCCAAAATACGGATGCAATCCCTGGCGGCTATCGTGCCCATGCTGACTTTATCCTGATTGTGGCATTCGGTGGAGCGGGAAAACACGCTGGCGGGCATGGTCAACTTAAGCGCTTCCGCGGTCCAGGCGGACACGGCTATTTGCAAGGCCTTGAAACCGTGGCTCAACAACGCTTGCTCGCCAACAGCGCCGGACAGATTGGCAGGCAGGCCGTTATTGAATTTGGGATCCATCAACTGCGCCATTTGCCGGTCCATTAAATCGGCCAGATTGGCTACCGCGGTTTTAAGCGAGTCCATCGCAAAGGCGATATGGCCGCCGTAAAAATGGCCGCCATGCAGGACGTGCTCGCCTTCGGCATCGATGATCGGGTTGTCATTGGCGCTGTTCAATTCATTCTCGATAAACTGCCTGAGCCAGGGCAATGAATCTTCCAGCACGCCGATGATATGCGGCGCGCAACGCAGCGAATAGCGGTCCTGCAAGCGGGTATCGTGGCGCGGCGCACTGCGGCGCAACTGCAAATCCGAACGTATCCGCTCGGCGACGCGGTTTTGGCCGGGGTGCGGCTTGACCGAAAACAGCCGCTCGTCAAAATGGTAGGCGTTGCCGTTCAAGGCGACCGAAGCCAGGCTGGTGATGCGCGTAGCCAACCGGGATAAATACTCGGCTCGCTGATAGGCCAGGCAGGCGATGCCGGTCATCGCTGCGGTGCCGTTCATAATCGCCAAACCTTCTTTGGGTTTTAAGGTCAGCGCTTCGATATTGAGTCCGGCAAAAACCGTCTGCGTGGGTTGACGTTCACCTTGATACAGCACGTCCCGCTCCCCGGCCAGCACCGCTGCGACATAGGATAATGGCGTCAAGTCGCCGCTGGCTCCGACCGAGCCTTCCTGCGGGATCAACGGCAGAATGTCCTGCTTTAATAATTCAGCCAACTGCTGCAACAGCTTGTAGCGGACGCCCGAATAGCCGCGCGCCAGGCTGGTCAGCCGCGCCGCCAGTATGGCCCGAGTCTGCTGGGCGTCAAAATGGTTGCCTAATCCGCAGCCGTGGAAAGTATAGAGTTGCTTGGGCAGTTGCTCGACCAAGTTAAGCGGAATGGACACCGTGCAGGACTCGCCGTAGCCGGTGGTTACGCCGTAGACAAAGCCTTCTTCCTTTAATAAGGTATCGATAAAGCGTGCGCCTTTGTTGATGCGCTCGATAAATTTCGGCTGCCTGCCCAGTTCAACCTGCGCCTGTTGGTTGGCTATTTGGCAAACCGCTTCAATCGTCAACGGCCTGCCATCAAAAACCACGGTATTTTTACTGTTCATTCACTCGCCAAAAATCGAAAAAGTTAAACCACTGTAACGGTTCCATTAAGCAGTAATGCTCCAGTCGCTGGGCATAACGCTGAATTGTTTGCTGTATGGCCTGCTCACGGGTTTTCCTGGGGAACGTCAGGCCATCGCTGAAATGGTCGAAATAGATCACCTGCCTGCCCTGTTGTTTCAGGCAAAACAGCGTGTAAACCGGGCATTTTAGCAATGCCGCCAGGATAAACGGGCCTTGCGGGAACATCGCATCGGCGCCCAAAAAATTTGCCCGGCTCACGCGCGGATTCCGGCTGACCGGCGTCCGGTCTGCGGTAATAATGACCAGTTCGCCGTTGTCGATTTTATCGCTCAATAGCATGGCCGTCGCAGCGCTGATGTCGGTCACCTGGATCAGGTTTAAACCGCTGTTAGCGTTGGTTTGCCTGAGCAGGCGATTGAATTTTTCGGCATGTTTGGTGTGTACCAGCACGTTAATGCGAGCCGACGCATCCAGATCGGCAATCACCCGGCAGACCTCAAGATTGCCCAGATGCGAGCCCAGCAGGATAGCCCCCCTCCCCGTCTTGGCTTGAGCCAGCAAGCGGTCGCGTCCCTGATAGTCCACGCCTGCAAGCGACAACGCGCCGGACCAGGCCGCCAATTTGTCGATAATGGCGTTGGCGAAGCTGATAAAGTGCCGGTAGCTGTCAGAGAGATTTCCGCTTAAGTTGGATGCAGGCGAAAGCTTCGCAATGCGCTTTAAAAAGGCCTGACTGGCTTCCCTGCCCGGCTTATTCACCAGCCAGTAATAACTGACGACCGGATATAAAAACCACTGCAACACGGTACGCCCAAGCAGCAGGTAAACGCGCAGCAAGAAACGCATGCCCCAGATCATGCTCCACTCGCCCATCTCTGCCCAATGCGAAGATTGGCTCATGACCGGTGCCTGCTTAGCAATTGCGGGAGGCGCATCAGCATGCCGAAAAACAGTTGGGCATGGGTTTTCGAGATCATCAGGTTATCCTGCCACAGCTTGAAATGCGACACGCCGTCATAAGGATATTGCACGGCGGTCGGTATATTGATCACCGCCACACCCTGCCAGTACAGGCGCACCAGGATATCGATGTCAAAATCCATGCCTTTGGCTATGTCTGTACTGTCGGCCAACT
>JBAQYH010000582.1:0-3754 GCA_049299935.1 Methylobacter sp.
CTGCCAGACAGGTGCTGTTGTCAGAGACGGAAACCCTGGCGCAAAACTTCAATACGATGAACAGCAGGTTTGAAGAGATACGCGCGCAGAATAATAATGATATAGGCGCCATGGTTGACGATATTAACTCGTTGGCCAAGTCAATCGCCGATCTTAATGTGCAAATCGTTGCGGGCTTAGGTAAAACGCAAGGCTTGAAGCAGCCCAATGACTTGATGGACCAGCGGGATGCTTTGTTTTCAAAGTTAGCCGAAATCGTCAATGTCTCCGTCGTTCCGCAGCAAGACGGCAGCTCCAGCGTTTTTATCGGCAATGGACAGACGCTGGTTCTTAATGGCGGGGCGTCAACGTTTACCACTATCCAATCCGAATATGATCCCAATCGGCTGCAAATTGGACTTACGACGCCTAATGGCGTCATAGATATAACCAGTCAAATTAATGGCGGATCGTTGTCAGGTTCATTACGGTTTCAGGATGAGGTGCTGGATCCTGCCCAGCAAAAACTGGGGCAGGTTGCGGCCGGTTTGGCGATGGAATTTAATGCGCTGCATAAAAAGGGTTTTGATCTGAACGGTGCGGCCGGATTGGATTTATTTAAATTTTCCGGTACTGAAGTCGTTCCGGTTATTCAAAATCCGCTGAATACCGGTAATGCAGTTGTTACGGTTAATTATCAGGATGTCAGTGCCAATCCATCGGCAGCCGGAAACCTGGATTTTAGCGACTTTAAATTGACCTATGTTAATGCCGGCGGCGGTGTTGATTACACCCTGACCAGGGCTCGCGATAATCAGGTGATTAATCTGACGGCCACTACGGTGGCGGGTATATCTACCTTGTCGTTTGCTGCAACCCAACCGGCCAATATCGATGTAAGCGCTTTGCCCGGCATCGATATAACAGTCGATGTGACTGCCGGCACTATGACCGCAAACACTGATGAATTCTTGATCAGGCCGGCTTACAATGCGGCCGGTAAAATTGGGCTCAATGTTACTGACCCGGAAAAAATTGCAGCGGCCACCAATATAGAAGTCGATCCCGTGACCAACCAACCGGTGCCGAAACTGGATGCCGCGAACGTTCCGGTTCTCGATGCCTTGGGCAATCCCGTTTATGTCACTATCAATGGAGCGATGCCCAACGATAATAGAAACGCATTACAAATGGCGGATCTTAGAGATAAAACGACCTTGCTGGGAGGGAGTGCCTCATTTAACGGCGCCTATAGTCAAATTGTTTCCGGCGTCGGGACTTTGACGAAGGCAGCCGAGTTTAGCTCTTCGGCACAGAAAACATTATTAAATCAGGCAAAGGAATCCAGGGAGAGCCTGGCGGGTGTAAACTTGGACGAAGAGGCCGCTAACTTAATAAAGTTTCAACAGGCTTATCAGGCATCCGCCCAATCCATTTCAGTGGCCAGGTCTTTGTTTGATACTTTGATCGGCGCAGTTAGATAGGAGTTATAGCAATGAGAATTTCGACAGCATGGTCGCAACAGCTTAGTTTTAATGGGATAAGCAGCCAGCAAGACAAATTGGCCAAGATCCAGCAACAATTAAGTTCGGGACTTAAAATATCAGCGCCGGCTGAAGATCCGGCGGCCGCTGCAAGGATATTGGATTTAGACAGGTCGATTACAAAAACAGAGCAATATCAAAGTAACATTGCCGCTACCCGCGGGCGATTGAATCTTGAGGAATCGGCTCTGGAAGCTGCAACTAACGCAATTTTCACTGCCAAAGACCTGACCATTCAAGCTAAGAACGATACGCTAAGCAGCAGTGACAGGCTGGCGATCAAGGCTCAAGTGGATCAGTTGATTGAAGAAATGGCGGGCATAGCCAATACCCAAAATGCCAATGGCGAGTATATTTTTTCAGGCGATCTGGCGACGGTCCCGGCTTTCGCGCGGAACGCCACAACAGGTGAGTATGTCTATCAAGGCGGTCCGCAGCAACGGGCTTTGCAAATCGGTCCTACACGGCAGGTTGCCGATGGCGATTTGGGTTTCAACGTATTTGAGAATATAGATTCGACTGGTGCTGCGGCTGACGAAAATGGCAAACGCAGTGTTTTTAATACCCTGAAGGCACTGTCCGACGGCTTGAACGCAACGCTTAATCCCACCTCCGGCGAAATTACCGGCGACCGGTTTTTGCGCTATGGTTTGGACTATTCTGCGGCTACAGTTCAATTCGACCTGGTTGCCAATCCGGGGCCGGTCACCGCACCCATAGATTTGAGCGGCCAGCAGTTTGCCGGCGTGGAAGATGTTGTCACCGAGATTAATGCTCAACTGACAGCAGGCGGTTTTAGTGCGAATATTCAGGCGCGGAGCAACGGCAATAGAATCGAGTTTGCTTCAGTAGCCACAGGGGCTACTTCCAGCATAAAAATTAATAACACGGCAGGAACATTTTTAAACGATGCCGGTTTTACCAACGGCCAAGTCAAGGCAGGAGCCGACGCGCAGACATATCAAAATCAACTTGGCGATGTTCTAGCCGATCTTGAAGCGGCATTGGGTAGTTTTTCGAATGCAACTTCCAGTATCGGAGCGAGGCTGAATGCGTTGGATAACCAAGAGAACCAAAATGAAAAATATGTAATAGACACCAAGACAACGCTTTCTGAAACGCGAGACCTTGATTATGCCGAGGCAATTAGCCAATATCAGCTGCAAACCACGGCGCTGGAGGCGGCGCAACAGACTTTTGTCAAGATAAAAGATTTATCGTTGTTTAAGTATCTCTAATGCAAACGCCCAGCCGGGGCTGAGATTTTAAAGCAGGGGATTGTATATCAGTCCCCTTTTTTTTTGCCTGAAGGTGGGGCGGGCCGGTAAAAGGCGAGCCCGGTTTAAGGCTCGCCTTTTGAAAAGCCGGATTATGGATAAATGACTTTAGGGGTAAAGTTGGCGGCCGGGTATTTAGGGTCGAATTCGGTTGCCTTCTCTGCGGGCTTTTGGTCTTGGCACGTAGGTGAAGATTTGACGGCGTCTTTGTCGATATAGACGACTTTAGGTTGAAAATTTGCAGCAGGGTATTGGCTATCGCTGTCAGCCGATGCAGAAAAAGAAGCTAACGCAATAACAGTAGTCGTCAATCCTAAGATAATTATTTTTTTCATACGATAGTAACCTTGGGTAGTTGAGTCGGGTACGCAGCGCGTACCTTTATTGTAGGGCCTGCCTTGTGTTTGCCTGTCCCTACGGTGGTAATTGAAAAATGGTACGCGATGCGTACCCTGCATGCCTATAACAAGACTTGACGGCCCAAGAGTATCGAGTATTTTGGGCGAATCCGCAACTGTTTTTCGACTCGGAAAACGGCTATAAAAGTTGCCGTATTTCGGGATGATTGGCAAGCAATTGCTGCCTGAAAGATTCAATCGCCAGCTCATTTCGGCGCTCGTTTCGAGAGATCGGCACGACGATTTCGCTAACGACCTGCATCGGCGATGATGACAAAAATATCAGCCGGTCAGCCAGGGCAATCGCCTCGCGAAGATCGTGAGTGACGAACAGAACCGTGTGCGGACGTTGCTGCCACAGTTCCAGCAACAGCTCCCTGACTTGCCTTGCTGTCGGCGCATCCAGCGACACAAACGGCTCGTCCATCAGCAGCACCTCGGGATCAATAGCAAACGCCCTGATGATGGCGACGCGGCGGCTCATGCCCAACGACAGCCGTTCGGGATAAGCGTGTTGCGATGAGCTTAACTGCATGACCTCAAGCAAGGCGTCAAC
>JBAQYH010000583.1:0-1991 GCA_049299935.1 Methylobacter sp.
GTACAAGCCCGGCTCCAGCTTGCCGAGCGGGATATAAACATTGCCTTCGGACGGCTCGATAAAATTGCTCGATGAGCCGCTGAGATCCACACCGGCAGGCGGCTGGATCGTTTTTGCATCGGCGACCGGATAACGGAACTCGCTGACCAGCGGCAAGCCGGGAATGGGGTCGAATTCAGGATGATGCTCGAATTCGGTCGGCTTGCCGATCGTCTTGCCCATTTTCAAGCTAGGCGCTTCAGTGGTGACGGTCTTGCGCATGTCGTAAGAAAAAACCCGCTGCATTGCACGGCGCGACTTCCGGTACCAGTTATCCCACAAATAGCCCAAGGTGTTGGCAAGGCCTTCGCCCTTGTAATTGACTTCCGGCTGAATGCGATGCAGGTTTTTTTGTTGCTTCAGAAATTCCAGCGGATTGCGGATGCGATAGACGCGAATATCGACGCCGCCATAGCCTTCCAGGTTGGATCGATCCGTTGCTTCCAGTCGCACCCGCGCCTCTTCTGCGCTGCCGAAGCTGCTGTCCGCCAGCAGGAAAAATTTTCCGCCGGCGGTACTGTAATTGCTGGCTGGGACAGACTCGTTGGATTCCGCCGGAACGGCAACAGCCAGACCCAGCCACAATGAAATCAGCACACATCGAAAAAGCAAAGGATTATTCATGATCTTATCTATATACCATATGATTAATGGAACACGGATGACACGGATTGAACGGATTTAAACGGATTTTTAAAAAACGAAATCAATTTTTTAATCAGTGATTATCCGTCTAATCCGTGTCATCCGTGTTCCATTTCTACCATTCAGCGGGTTAAAAATTCCAGGCGATAAACGCCAATAAAATTCGGGTTCTGTTCGTCAGGTATCCATCGGGTATCTTTCCAATGCATTAACTGATTCAGGGCGACTGAGCGCAGCCCGTTATCGGTCGCCGAGCTGGAACCGGTGTGATAGGCGATAAAATTCCCCATCCAAATCATCAGATGCTGGTCATCACCCTGATCGAAAAAAAGCAAATCTCCGGGCCGGGCCTGGTTGACGTCGCGGCCAATAAACCGGCTGTTATGCTGGATCAGCAATATCGCTTCGGCATAGGCATCGGTTTTGCCGTTGCCGACATTCCATTTCTGCGCCAGCTGGCGCTGCTCGGGAGTCAAGGTTAATTCCGGCGGCAGGAACTCGTGGCTGATGCCGTTGCTGCGCAGCCATTTCGCATCATGCGTCTTCAGCGCTTCATTTGCTGCAAAACGCACCAAGCCCGCACAGTCCTGCTGGTACCAGCGAGGATTAGGCCCCTGCCGCAACTGTTCATCAACAATACGGACGAACCAGCTGCGAAAAACCTGCGACTGTTGCGCGGTCAAATGCGCATCGGCAGAGTTATTCGCTTCTGCCTGGGCAAGCTGATAGCTAACAGGTAGCAGCAGAAAAAAAACTATAACCCTAAAAAAGTCAGTCCACTTGTTGAGCAGACCAAAATTCCGCCCACCCTTCGACAAGCTCAGGGCGAACGGAATTTTGGTCCGCTCAACTGCGATTTTTAGGATCAGCCATTTTTTCACAGCGGCTTCCACTCAAGAGGCTGCCATTGCCAATCCGAGTTCGCATGGAATCCTTTCGGCAGCAACAGCAGATAGTCCGGATAGGCCTGCAAGGCACGGATTTTGGGCAGCAGATTCTTTTCGGCGGCATTGCGGAAGATGGCCTCCTGATCCGCCGGCAGGCTGTCCATCGACTCAAGTTCCAGTAGCGGGGCCAACTTGCCGGGGGACAGGTACACAGGCATCGCCGAACCGGCAGGAACTCGTTCGGACAATGCGGGATAATTCTTGTCCAGGGTATCCAAAGCGTGTTGCAACAACCGGTCATCCAGCGAGAACAACAGCGTGCTGCCATGGCGCGCAAAACTCACCCGAAAGAAACCCGCGGCTGTCAAGTTAAGCGGCGGCTCCGCCTGATCCGCAGCGTAAAGACCATACCTGGAGCCG
>JBAQYH010000584.1:0-2188 GCA_049299935.1 Methylobacter sp.
AAACTGGACCGGCAACTGAATATCAACAATGCCCCATACAACGTCATTGAAGACCGGGTTCTTCTGGATCTGGATGCGCCTGGCCGTGCGCAGTTTGTGATCGATGCAGGCGACAAGCCGGTCGAGGCCAAACAAATCGTGTCGTTTACGCTGGGCTATGCCAAGCACGACACCATGCAACGGGTGTTTTTGGGCTATATCGAATCGGTCAACACGATGGACCGGCGGCAAAAGTTGTTTTGTCGTGAGCTGTCGGCGGTGTTGTATGCGCCGCTGCGGCTGGATTTTCGCCATGTGACGATGCAGGAGGTGATCGGCGAGATCCACACTAAAACCGGTCTGACCTTTGCGGTTGGCGAAGGCGAGTACAGCAGTAAAAAGGTGGCGAATTTTTATAACCTGGGCAACGGCTATCAGGCGATGCAGTCGATGTCCAGGGTGTTCGCCATTACGGATTATTTTTGGCAGCAACAAGGACACGGGACGATTTACGCCGGCAGCTGGCAGGATTCGCGCTGGGCGGATTTGCCTGTTGAACTGGGCGGCGAAATGTTTACCGAGCATCTGGCCAACAATAGCGCCAGGATGGTGGCTGTTCCGGCGCTGCGCCCTGGCGTAAAGCTGAACGGCAATATCGTCACAAAGGTGGATTTTAGCGGCAACCAAATGGTGGTGACATGGAAAAAGCCATAAAACGCATGATGCAAAATGCTTATCCGGAGCTTGCCGGCGGCTATCACCTGCCCCGCTTTGCCGAGGTGGTCTCCGCGCGCGAAACGCCCAAGGGCGGCGAGGTGTGCGACGAGTTCAGGCCGGTTTATGCGGTGGATGTGCAGGTGTTGGATGAATACGGTAAGCCGGATGCGGCTTTTCCGGTTTTAAAGGACTTGGCGTTGCCGATGCCGGTATCGGGTCATGAAATGGGCATGGCGGCGTTTCCGGAGAACGGCGCTTGGGTTGAGATTGCTTTTGCTTATGGTTCGCCCAATATGCCGTTTATTCGGACGATTTTGCCGCACGGACGTAGCCAGTTTCCGGTCGAGCGCGGGGAGATGCGCTTGCAGCATTCTGCCGGGAGTTATCAGACGATTGATAAGGATGGCAATCACGCCAGGGTGACTGACGGCAATATGTCCGACAGTAGCTTGAACAAGACCAGCACGGCCAAGACGCGCACCGGTAATTATGAGACCCGCGCGACCAATGTGGACACTCAGGACACGGAGACTATCGGCGGTATTAAGAAGATTGTCGCCGATATGGGCATGCAGTTCACCAGCGGACAGCGCTTTGATCTGTCGGCGTTGGGGGATTTGAATATCATCAGCAAGGTGCGGTTCAGGTCGTTGGCGCCCAAGAGTTGGGTCGGGTCGAATGACGAAAACGTGCTGAAGCAGTTGTCGGAGTTGATGCAGTTGGTTATCGACTTGTGCAATATTCTGTCCAGCCATACCCACCCGTCGGTCGGCGCTTGTACTCAAGGGGCACAAGTCTCGCAAGTGGGTACCGATACCGGCGGTGTTAAAACCCGGTTGGATGGGATTACTGAGACGGCGGCGCCGGGATAGTTATGACTGCAAGGAAAAGCAATCCGCCGCCGCCGCTAACTCGCGATAAGAGACCAAAACCACCGCCTGGTCCACCGCGCAATTGCGGTAATATTCTTAATTTTTAGCTGTGGAGTGGATTAAATAATGCTTTGCTGTGAATGCTTTCAAGTTTTGACTGATGAGGAAATCGAATATCTGGAAAACCGGTGCGTAACATGCGAGCAGGAATGGCTGAATGATGTTGATGCATGGCAGCACGGTGCGGAAAATCCGAAGTTCGATAAGTTATTCTCAGCGCCGGAAGAAATACGGCATTAAAAATATACCACGTCATTCCGGCAGGGATTGCCGGGATCCAGAAGCCATGTATGGCATAGCATAAAAGAGTTAATCATGGACGAAATCCGCTGCGGAGCCTGCGGCAAAAAACTGGGCGCTGGCATTTACCAAACATTGCAGATCAAATGCCCGCGCTGCAACACGCTTAATTTTTTGAGGGCCGAGAGCCCCAAACCCGAACACCGCGAGTGTCATTGCAAGTGTGATACTCGTGAGAATCTACAAAACCGAAACCGTAACCCTTCATAACACCGACTGCTTAACGCTGCTGGCACAACTGCCGGACAACAGCATCGATC
>JBAQYH010000585.1:0-2170 GCA_049299935.1 Methylobacter sp.
GCTGATAACCACTTTGTCCCCTCTTTTGATAAGCTTGGGTTCGACCAGATTTCGCAAGCTAAGAATAGTCCCGGTTTCCAGTTGATGCGTGGACTGTTTATTTTCAACTTGTTCCGGTTGCGTGACAAAATCTTCCCTGAGATTAGACACCTCTCTTTTTTCCATAGCAAGATGTTTTCGGGTAATAATTTCACCGCGTTGTACCGGTTGAGACAAGACTATGACCATTTGATAAGTCTTGATAATGGCGGAAGTAAAAATTGACCATTTTTTTTCTGCATTACAACGTACGCCTACAGTCGTTCTGCCGGCTTTAATTAAATCAGTTGTAGTGAATGCCTCCAGCGGTTTAGTGCATTGAGGCAGAATTAATCGGCTGTCCAATGGGGTTAGGCTCACTTCGTATTCGCCCGGCAGGTTTATATTTTGGGCGATATAACCTTTAACGGCTTCAGCAATAGATTCATGCGATTGCGAGCCTTGTTCTGCATGGGCCGTCATATGAACAATAAAGGTCAATGCCAAAATGAGTAAGGTGTTTTTTATCATCGTTAATGTCTGCTTTTTGATTTGTATAAGATACCAAGCATGATTGAGGCCAAGTTATTTCCTGGTTTATAGTCAATTTATTGACATGCCGCTTTGTTTATATAGGTTTATTGGCGGCTAAATCTTGCCGGATTATTAAAACCATTTTAATCATAAGCAACGGTAGATTAGAGGTAAATAATCAAAAAATATATAGCCATTTGATTTTAATTGATTTAATAAATTTTGGCATATGCCGTGCTTTTGTTTTTGTACAGGTAATCAGGAGGAAACTAGCATGGCTATTAATTTTGACACAGCACTCGGCATCGAGCCTAAGGCCCTGGCTTTTCGAGAAAAACGGGGCGAGATACTGGCTGCTAATTTAGCAAACGCAGATACACCGAACTTTAAAGCGCGGGATATGGATTTTAAGTCGGTTCTAAAACAAAGCATGGCTTCAGGTGTGAACATGGAGCGTACTCATGCGGGACATATTGCGCCGCCGCAACAGCAAGTATTCGGCGCTAATGTAATGTACCGGAATCCCCTGCAGGTGTCGTTAGACGGTAACACCGTCGAGGCGCATGTCGAACAAGCTAAATACGCTGAAAATGCGATGCAGTACCAAGCCAGCTTGCAGTTTATTAGTAACAAATTTTCCGGTCTGATGACCGCCGTGAAAGGACAATAATCATGGCCAGTATATTTGATATTGCCGGCAGCGGCATGAATGCCCAGTCATTAAGACTTAACCTGGTCGCAAGTAATATATCGAACGCGAACAGCGTCGGCAGCAGTGAAGCCGAGGTATACAAATCCAGGCAGCCGGTGTTTGCCGCTGAATTAAATAATGCGATGAATAAGCAGAATGCAACGAGTAAGGTGAATGTGCTGGGGGTGATCGAGAGTCAAGATGCCCCTGTTATGGAGTATGCCCCGCATCATCCGATGGCTAATAAAGACGGTTACATCTTTAAATCGAATGTTAATACGGTTGAAGAAATGGCCAATATGATGTCGGCATCGCGCTCGTATCAAAATAATGTAGAAGTATTGAATACGGCAAAGCAGATGATGCTTCAGACTTTAAAAATGGGACAGTAAGGAGATAAAAATGGCTATTCAAGGTGCAACAAATGACTACAGTTATTTAACTGCCACATCCAAATCGGATTCAACATCAACATCAAAAGCTAAACAAACGACATTAGGGCAGGAGCAGTTTTTAAAACTAATGACTGCACAGATGACTCATCAAGACCCGACAAAGCCGATGGAAAACGGTCAGTTTTTAACGGAAATAGCTCAATTCGGGACCGTATCCGGAATCCAGGACCTGCAAAAATCATTTGGCGAGTTTGCCGATTCAATCAATTCCAGCCAGGCATTGCAGGCAACGAGTCTGGTAGGGAAATACGTATCTGCACCGGGAACGGAAGGATTGTTGAAAGCTGACGGCAGCATATCGGGCGATATTGATTTATCGGAGACTACAACCAATGTCACGATCACAATAACCAATGCAGATACGGGTGAAGTGGAACAAACGGTGAATCTGGGCGATTACGGAGCGGGAAAGGTACCTTTTTCCTGGGACGGCACGGACGCAGATGGCGTCATGTCCGATCCGGGTGTGTAT
>JBAQYH010000586.1:0-1968 GCA_049299935.1 Methylobacter sp.
GGCATGAACTCGCTGCCGATTTTCGACAACGGATATAGCGTCGATGCCATCAGCAGCGCGGCCAGTATGACCGTCACCACTCGCCAGCGCATCGCCAGCTTCAAAACGGGTGCGTGAATCAAGTGCAAAAAACGGTTAATCGGATTTTTCTGTTCGGGGATGATCTTGCCGCGGATAAAATAACCCATCAACACCGGCACCAGCGTGATGGTCAATATCGCTGCCGCCGCCATCGCATAGGTTTTGGTATACGCCAGCGGACTGAACAAGCGGCCTTCCTGGGCTTCCATCGTGATGATCGGCAGGAAGGAAACGGTAATCACCAACAGCGAGGAAAACAGTCCTGAACCGACTTCGCGGGACGCATTGCCGATGGCTTGCCAGCGTTCCTGTGAAGTCAGCTCGGCTCGCTTTTTCTCAGCCGCTTCGGCAAGATGCTTGTGGGCATTTTCAACCATCACCACACCGCCGTCGACCATGTCGCCAATCGCCAGCGCAATGCCGCCCAGCGACATGATATTGGCATTCATGCCTTGCCATTTCATCACGATAAAGGCCATCAAAATACCCAGCGGCAAGGTGATAACGATCACCAGCGAGGAACGCAGATGCAGCAGGAACAAGGCGACCAGGCTGCAAACAATGATCAGTTCCTGAGTCAGCGCGGAATTCAGCGTGTCCACCGCGCGTTCGATCAAACTGCCCCGGTCATAAACCGGGACGATCTCCACGCCTTCCGGCAAACCTTTCTTTAATTCGTCGAGTTTTTTCCGCACGTCTTCGATGGTCGCCAACGCGTTTTCGCCAAAACGCATAATCACCACGCCGCCCGCCACCTCGCCTTCGCCGTTCAGCTCGGTCACGCCCCGGCGCAGTTCGGGACCGATCTGGATAGAGCTGACATCCTGCAAGCGTATCGGCGTGCCGTTGGCATCGACACCCACCGGGATGGTTTTAAGATCGGCGATGGATTTGATATAGCCCAAGCCCCTGACCATGTATTCGGTTTCGCCCATTTCAAACAACCGGCCGCCGACGTCGTTATTGGAACGCTTGATCGCGGCAATAACGGTGGACAAAGGGATTTGATAGGCCTGCAAAACATTAGGATCGACTTCCACCTGATATTGCTTGACGTAGCCGCCGACGGAAGCGACTTCGGACACGCCGGAAACGGTTTGTAGCGGATAGCGCAAATACCAGTCCTGGATCGAGCGCAGCTGCGCCAGATCGTGCTTGCCGGTTTTATCCACCAACGCGTATTCGTAAATCCAGCCGACGCCGGTCGCATCGGGGCCTAAGGTCGGCGTAACGCCTTGCGGCAACCGGCCTTTAACGTAATTGAGGTATTCCAGCACACGGGATCTGGCCCAATAGATGTCGGTGCCGTCTTCAAAAATGACATAGACGAACGACAGGCCGAAAAAGGAATAGCCGCGCACCACTTTGGCATGAGGCACGGCCAGCATCGCGGTGGTTAACGGATAAGTCACTTGGTCTTCAACAACCTGCGGCGACTGGTCGGCATAATCGGTAAACACGATGACCTGCACATCGGACAAATCCGGAATCGCATCCAGCGGCATGTTTTTAAAAGACCAAAGGCCCGCGAGCGCCAGGATAACCGCACCGAGCAGCACCATGACTCGGTCTTTCAAACATGTGTTGATGATGAAATCAGTCATGTTGATGTGCCCCTTGTTCCATGATCAACCGGTTCGGCTCCGGCACTTGCGGCCTCGAAGGCTCCATCATTTTTGAAGTAGCTTCATGCAGCTTCGATTCGGAATCGATCAGGAACTGCGCGGACGTGACGACTTCTTCGCCCTCTTTGAGTCCGTCAAGCACGGCAATCTCGTTATTGGACGATAAGCCGGTAGTAATCAGGCGGGGTTCGAACTTGCCTTCACCGCGCACAATGAAAACCTGGCTTTTTGCACCCGAACGAATGACCGCCTCGGATGGAAT
>JBAQYH010000587.1:0-1893 GCA_049299935.1 Methylobacter sp.
GTAGACGACGTGTCGCTGGATATTCCGCAAGGCCAAATCGTTGCGTTGGTCGGCGAATCCGGCTGCGGTAAAACCACGTTGGGGCGGGCCGTGCTGCAACTGGAACCGCCGACTTCCGGCAGTATTCAGATCCAAGGACAGGAACTGACCGGGCTTTCCGCCCGTGAATTGCGGCCATTGCGGCGGAAGATGCAGATTGCTTTCCAGGACCCGCAATCGTCATTGAATCCGCGCCTGCTGATCGAAACCACGCTGACCGAACCGATGAAAGTTCACGGCATAGGCGCGAATCAGGAACAGCGCATCGAACTTGCCGGGCAGCTGTTGGAAAGCGTGCAGCTCAACCGGGATTTCCTGTGGCGTTATCCGCACGAATTTTCAGGCGGACAGCGGCAGCGGATCGGTTTGGCGCGCGCGCTGGCGCTGAACCCCGAATTTATCGTCTGCGATGAAATCACCAGTGCATTGGATGTTTCGGTGCAGGCGGAAATATTGCAATTATTGCTGAGCATCCGTCAGCAGCGCAACCTGACCCTGTTGTTCATCACCCATAATATCGGGGTAGTGGAATATTTGAGCGACCGGACGGTGGTGATGTACAAAGGCAAGATCGTCGAGCAAGGCCAAACCGCGCAGGTTTGCAGGCAGCCGCAGCATCCTTATACGCAGAAGCTATTGGAAGCGGTGCCGAGATTGTTGTTTTAGGGATATGAGAGCGTGAATACTTAAATTCAGCCACAGATCAACACGGATTAAACGGATAAGGCGAAAGGCGAAAAAAACAAGCGTCGATACACCCTTCGCCTTTTGTCTCACACTTTACTTGAATGGGTTCGCGACAAGGGTTTAACATTCAATGCTGCGTTCAAGTAATAAAAAGCAGCATAACTTCTTAACTTTGTGGATAAGCATATGAAAAAACAAATCCGGCTTGCGGCAACAATGGTGCTCGGCACCTTAGCGTTTACTGCGTCAGCCGAAGAAATCGGCGATGTAACCACGACATTTAAGCTGCTGGGAGCCAATCATAAAATTGTCATTGAAGCTTTCGACGATCCTGATGTTCCCGGCGTTGCCTGTCATATATCACGCGCTAAAACAGGCGGGATGAAAGGCGCGGTAGGCCTGGCTGAGGACCCGACAGAAGCATCAATTGCATGTCGGCAAATAGGCGCAATCGATCCGGGCAAACTGGATAAATTGAAAAATGGCGATGTGGTGTTTAAAGAAAGCCTGTCGCTGGTTTTTAAGACGCTGCAAGTGGTGCGTTTCTATGATAAAAAACGTAATGTTCTGGTCTATCTGGCTTACAGCGATAAGGTGATTGAGGGTTCGCCAAAGAATTCTATTTCATCTGTGCCGGTTATGAAGTGGGATTAGTAAAGCGGGCGTAAAATGGGTTTCGCGTTGCCCCGCCCAGCCTAACGGGCATCAAACAGCCGCCATAAACAACCAGTCTATGCTCAAGTCCGGGAATTGTTGCACCGCGGTTGGCTCATCCATGCCGAATACGCCGGGCTGCCCGTACCGGCCTTGTTCATCCAGCGTGTACACCATAATCCAGCGGTCCTCCGGATGGATAATCCAATATTCCTGCACTCCATGTTGTTGGTAAAGGCTGCGTTTGGTGTCCATGTCTTTCAGTGCGGTGGAAGGGGAAAGCACTTCGATAATCCAGTCCGGCGCACCTCGGCAGCCTTGTTTGTCGAGCTTGGACGGGTCGCAAATGACGCTCAGGTCGGGTTGCACTACAGTTTCGACATTGGCGTCTGCTTCATCCTTACTCGGCAGGCGCACATCGAAAGGGACGGTATAGCCTTTACAGGGCTTGCCTTGCAGGTAATTACCGACTTGTCTGCCCAACTCAAAGACAATATCTTGATGCAGCCGTTG
>JBAQYH010000588.1:0-4471 GCA_049299935.1 Methylobacter sp.
ACTTCGTGTTCTTTGTGTTCTTCGTGGTGAATGGTTTCCACGGCGGCTTTTAACACGTCATCCACTTTTTCCAACCAGATAAACTGGAGTTGGTTTCTTACCGCTTCGGGTATTTCTTCAAAATCTCTTTGGTTGCGGGCGGGCAGCATGACTGTTTTTATTCCGGCCCTGGCCGCAGCAATGACTTTCTCTTTAATGCCGCCGACCGGCAATACCAAGCCTCGAAGGCTGATTTCCCCGGTCATCGCGACATCGTTTTTGACAATCTTTTCAGAAAAAGCCGAATAAAGGGCGGTAAACATCGCGACACCGGCGCTGGGGCCGTCTTTAGGGATCGCGCCTGCCGGTACGTGGACATGGATGTCGTTTTTTTCGAAGTTTTCCGGGTTTAAACCCAGTTCGTGGGCGCGCGATTTGACCAGGCTTAACGCGGCCTGGGCGCTTTCTTTCATGACTTCGCCCAACTGGCCGGTCAGGATCAGCTTGCCGCTGCCGGGTACACGGGTAGCCTCAATAAAAAGAATGTCGCCGCCGACCGGCGTCCAGGCAAGGCCCGTCGCAACGCCCGGAACGCTGGTGCGCATCGCGACATCGCTGTCAAACTTTTTTGGCCCCAGAATACCCGGAATAAGGCCGCTGTCGATCTGCTCTTTATCGGCAAGGCCCTCGGCGATACGCATAGCGACATGACGAAAGACCGAGCCGATTTCGCGCTCCAGGTTTCTGCAACCGGCTTCGCGGGTGTAGTCCTGGATAATGGTCAAAATCGCATCTTCGGTGATCGTGCATTGCTCGGCGGTCAAGCCGTTACTTTCCAGTTGCCGGTGTACCAGATAGCGTTTGGCAATCTGGAGCTTTTCATCCGAGGTATAACCGGTTAATTCGATCACTTCCATCCGGTCGCGCAACGGCGCGGGGATGCTCTCCAGTACATTAGCCGTTCCGATAAACATGACATGGCTCAGGTCGAACGCTACCCCCAGATAATTGTCGCGGAAGGTCGAGTTCTGCTCGGGATCCAATACTTCCAGCAAGGCCGAAGAGGGATCTCCCTGAAACCCTGAACCGAGCTTGTCCATTTCATCGAGCATAAAGACCGGGTTATTGGTGCCCGCCTTGCGGATCGATTGAATGATGTTGCCGGGCAGTGCGCCGATATAGGTGCGCCGGTGACCGCGTATCTCGGCTTCGTCATGCGTACCGCCGAGACTGGCGCGGACGAATTCGCGCCCGGTCGCTCGGGCTATGCTGCGTCCCAATGAGGTTTTGCCGACGCCGGGCGGCCCGACAAAGCAAAGAATAGGGCTCTTGCCGTTCGGGTTCAGCTTGCGCACCGCCAAAAACTCCAGGATACGCTGCTTGATTTTATCCAGGCCGTAGTGGTCTTCGTTCAGGATTTCACGGGCTTTTGCTATATCGATCTCACCGGTACTCGCAACCGACCAGGGCAGCTCGGTCAGCCAATCGAGGTAGGTGCGGATCATCGAATATTCGCCGCTGGCATCGGGCATGTGTTGCAAGCGGCCCAGTTCCTTGCGCGCTTGTTTCTCCACGTCTTCAGGCATCTTGGCCGCAGTGATGGCGTTGCCGATTTCCTCAATTTCGGCAGTGCCGCCTTCTTCTTCGCCCAATTCCTTCTGGATCGCTTTCATTTGCTCCCGCAACACAAATTCGCGTTGCCGCTGTCCCATGGTTTCCTGGGTTTGTTCGTTAATCTTGTTGGACAGTTTTAAGACTTCGATTTGGTAATTGAGCAGTTCCAGAATCTTGTCGATACGTTCCTGTATATCGAACAGCGCCAGTATTTCTTGTTTATCGGTGGGTTTTGAAATCAGGTAACTGGCAATCAGGTCCGTCAGCATCGACGGCGAGACGATAGTTCTAATCGCGTTGATCAGCTCATCAGGCGCTTGTTTCGACTGGGTCAGCATTTCCAGGGCTTTTTGTTTGAGCGTTATGACGCGCGCTTCGACATCTTGGGTACTGAGCTCAGGTTCGTCGTAGCGTTCGATTCGGGCGACCAGAAACGGATAGCCCGGCAAGAACTCCTGCACGCGAAAGCGTTGCACGCCCTGGCCAACGACATGATGGGTGCCGTCGGGAGCGGTTATATAGCGCAAGATTTCCGTCACGGTGCCGACCGGATAGAGGTCGTCCGGGCCGGGCTCTTCATCTTTGTCATGGCGCTGCATCAGCAGCCCGATCGGTTTTTCGGAACGTACTGCCTGCTGCACCGCAGCAATAGAGGGTTTGCGGCCCATCACCAGCGGAGCGACATTTTGCGGGAACAGCACGGTGCCGCGCATGGGTACAATGATCAGCGCATTATTGGGAACGGGCGGGGCTTGCAGTTGAGCCTCTTGCCTTATCTCGGACGAGGGCTCGTTCGTATCCGCTGTGGATCCCAGCAGTAGATTTTTCAGATCCTTGATGTGCATGAGCAGCCCCCTATATTTTCCGCAGTGAAATGACTAAACAACCGTTCGCATATTCGCGAGTGCCGATTTCAAAACGTCGGGCAGGCAGTTCTATGCGCCGTTCAAAGCGGCCATAGGGGATTTCCAGACGTCGGATATGCGCCTCTGCGCTGTTCGGCAGATGCCGCTGCCCTTTTATAATCAAATAGCCGTCTTCCAGCATGACGCTTAAATGCTCCGGGGCAACGCCGGGCAGTGCGATGATGATTTTGAAATCATAGCCTGTCTCGTAGACATCGACCGGTGGTTCCCAAGTCGGTTGCTTGGCGTTCAAAACCGCGGGCCTGAAGAACTGCCGATGCAGCCGGTCAGCCCGGTCCAATATGTCGCAAGCTTCCGCCCACATCCAGGTTTCAAGATCACGTAATGGCATAGGTCGTCCCTAGAAATACTGTGCCCGATAGGCACAGAATCTTAAACTGTCAGGCAAAGAATATATCCGGTATTTCCGGTTCCTTTTTAGTTGCCACGAAGACACGAAGGGTATTTTTTCTTCATGTCTCGGTAATTGCTCCGCCGTGCTCGCTGATCCGGGCACCATTTTTTAATGCTTTATTGATCGGCAATTTCAGGCAGATGAATTAAAATCCATTGAAAATAGCTGAAGTATCTTCCGTTTGTGAGCAATGATAAATCCGTACGGTTACCTACAAACAGGATATCCTATATAAGCAGCAGGCCTTAGCGGTTCAAACCAGGGTATGCATATGCTTTTTGCCCGCGTGGACAAATCATTCGTCCGCTGCGACAGCCGCATGATAGGATTAAGAGGTACGATGCTCATCAATTGAGTTTGGGGTTACACTGAATTCAGCTGGCTGGCGGGTATCGCACAGCCTTTCACGCATCGTGTTGAACGATTCTTCTCCATGGTACAGCCAACAATTTCCATTCCCTAGTTGCAATAGCCCAGAACTGTCGATAAAGTTCTGCTAACTATTTCACTGATTCCATGAATTCACCAGGAGGTATATACATGAAAATCCATTTTTACTGTTCAGGCTTGTTAATCGCATTGTTTTGTCTATCGGCTTCGGCGGCTGATCTTAATCGGTCGGCAGTACAACAGCATCTTGCCAAGGCGGATAAGAGCCACCCTGCAAAACTGCGCCGAAAAGACCTTAGGGGGCTGGATTTGTCCGGCCTGGACTTTAGAAATGCCGATCTGTGGGGTTCGGATTTGCGTAACGCCAATTTAAGCAACAGCGACTTATCAGGCCTGAACCTGGATTTAACGGTGATGACCAAAATCAATCTTTCCGGTGCTAACCTGTCCAACACCAGCATTTTCGGCGTACACATGGGGGGCGCTAACTTGAGCAAGGCCAATCTTACCGGCAGCCGGTTTATTGCCAATTTGGACCGCGCCAACCTGAGCCATGCCGACCTGTCTCATGCCAACTGGGGCGTTGACATGAAGAATCAGCCGATGGGCTTGATGCGGGTCAGTTTGAATAATGTCGATTTGTCAGGCGCGAATCTGTCCGATGCCAACCTTAATCGTGCGTTGATGCGCCATGCAAATCTTTCCAAGAGTGTGTTGAAAAACACGGTGCTATTTGGCGTCGATCTTTCCGGGGCTGATTTGACAGAGGCCGATTTGTCGGGAGCGGATTTATCCGAGAGCAAATTGGAGGATGCCGATTTTACCGGCGCCAACGTGGCAGGCACCCGGTTTGGCGGCATCAAGGATAAATCGGTTTTGAAAGGGCTGATTTCAAGCAAGAATCTTGAAGCGGCTATTTTTGATTGATGGGCTTTAAAAATAGAACACGGATGACACGGATTTGACTGATAAACACGGATCAAACGAAAGATATTGATTTACAAAGATCCGTTTAATCCGTTTAATCCGTGTTATCCGTGTACCATTTAAGAGTTTAGGAACGGGCATGAAACAACTTGAGCATTTGATTCTCCTCACCCCAACCCTCTCCATCAGGAGAGGGAGCAAGTTGCCGAAGTTATTTCGAACGCATTCCTTAGTTAAAAAT
>JBAQYH010000589.1:0-1744 GCA_049299935.1 Methylobacter sp.
TAGGTAAGGGGCGTGAGCAGGAGCGAAAGCGTTTCCGGCACTCCGATTGTGCCGGAAACACCCACCCTGCCTGACTTCGTGCTTTTCGTGGACGATGCTTTTTTATCATGTCCGTGCGTAACATCAGGGTCTAACTGAAATCAGCGAAATTTATGCCGGACTGTTTCACAAGTCCGCCCCTGGAACGTCTATATAAATTATTCAGCCCATGGCGCTACTGCACAGACTTTTATTTGGAGAACTTTGATGGCTTTCCCAACCTCCGTAAACGGTCAAATCACCGATTCGGTGACGCAAACCAATGTTTCTGTCCTCGGCAACGCGCCGGCCATGGCCATGAGTTCCATTTATACGTCGATGGCCCACTCGCTGGGCATCCTCTACCAGAACTCGGCCATGGCCCAGCAGCACGCGGCGATTTCCAGCCAGGCAGCGACCAACCTGGGCGTCATCCAAATGTACGGCGTCAACACCATGGCCGCGGCGACGGCCGCCGCAAGAGTGGGTAAAAGCGACAACTCCGACTTGCTGTTGGCGCTGCTGGTGGTGCTGGCTGCAACCAAGCGCTAATTACCCGGAAACCACAGGCACCCGGCCAAACTAAACCCAGAGGCATAGAACCATGGCAGACAATACACCGGTCAATTCGCAAATCACCGATGCGGTGACCCAGACCAACGTCAAGGTGCTCGGCGAAGCGCCCGCCCAGGCCATGGCGGTTTTGTACCAGACCCTTGCCCATTCCGTCAGCCTGTCGATGCAGAACTCCATGCAGGCGCAAGGCGGCCTACAGCAGATCAGCAACGCCATCACCTCGACCGCCTGCAAGCAAATCCTCGAAATTTCCAGCGGCGGTATGGGCGGTTAATTTAATTGACGAACGATTACGGAGCTTTCCATGACAACGACCAATCCTATAGACGAGGCTGAACAGCAACCCGCCGAAGACGAAGAAGACGATGCTGCGCTTTTTGACAGTTTAGACACGGTCATGCTGATTGCCTCGGAAGCCCGGCAGGTGAAACTGTGCGCTAAAGAGGTAGAAGCGGGCGCCAAAGCGGTAGAAGCGGAAGCCTATATGCAGGAAATGGATCAACATTCCGAAGACGGCGATCTGTCGCCGCCCGCAAATGATGGCGATAGCTCGAACAAAGTTGCGCCGGATAACGACGATGACGCGGATACGGCCGACGACACTCCAGACGACAAACCTGCCCAAGGTTCAACCGGCACGTCCTCTGCGCCCGATACAGCTAAAGACTCAGGCACGGCCAGCAATCAAGGCCAAGACTCAGGCAGCGCAACCGTAGCCGATGATCCGAATACGGCCGAACCGGTCACCGATAAGCAAGCCCCAAAATCCAAGTAGCCTCGCTACCGGCAGGATTTACCATTCAACCATTTAGGCGGAGACGACGAACATGGCAGCAGAAACGCCCTCTCAACAACAACTGATCGACCAGATATTGTACGGCTCGTCCGGGGTAAAAGCGACCGAAGCGGCCATACAGTCGGCCCTTAAAACATTTACCGAGGCCGCGACCAACCAAGTGTCGATCCTGGTTCAAAATAACACACTTTACCCGGAGATGCGGGAAGAAATGCTGAATCTTGAAAAACGGGTCATGGAAATGACGCTCGAAGCAATAGACTCGATTCAGAGCCGGGTCCCGCAGCCGCCGAAGCCGGATTCGAAAAGCTGAAGGCTTTTTACAGGGAATTTACTTACCGGCCACCCAAACCT
>JBAQYH010000590.1:0-2829 GCA_049299935.1 Methylobacter sp.
ACCCAAATGGGTGACACCCGAAAACCTCATCGATTTATTTTCAAAACCATGGAGAGCGGTGCTTAAAGCTTTCTCGACCTAAATCAGCTCGTTTTGAGCCGCCCAAACGGCGGCTTGGGTTCGATCATTCACACCCAGTTTATTGAAAATGTGCACGACATGGCTTTTTACGGTATTGTGGCTAAGCTTCAATATTTGAGCAATCTCTTTGTTTGAAAACCCTTCGGTTATGAGACGGAGCACCTCGGCTTCGCGACCTGAAATCTTGAAAATAATACCATCACGATTCCCCATTAAACCCGAGGAACGTTTCATCCCCTTTTTTAAATCCGACTGCGATTGAGTGACACCTTGAGCCTCATTGATCCTTGAAACCATAACGCCGGCCAAATCCGAATCAACCTCTATAGTTCTGATCTTTTCCGAATTTTGGTCGTTAACGGTAAAAATGATTTTAGCGTCGGCCGCTTCCGGAAAATGCGTACACATAATAAGCCTGGCTTTTCTGCGGCTTACAGCCCCGGCAAATGCCATGCAACTTCGAAATCCACACTCGCCGCAGTTGGTCATTGGAAGAAAATGTAATATCTCCGGAACATGAAGGCGACTTAATTTCTTGAAATCCGGTTTAATTTGAGATTTATTGAATTCTAATTCATTAAGATAATCGATTAGCCTTTGTGCAAATTCAAGGGCATGCTCTCTTCCATAAAAAAATCTTGATGCAACAATATCGGGCGGGTAGAGAGCACATAGGATATCGTCCAGTTGAAACTGAATATATTCAGGAAATTCATAGTGGACGACTTCATTTGCCGTTGATTGAATAAAGGGAAACAACCGTGAAAAGTCACCGTCAATTTTAAAATGGGCGAACCAACAACGTTCACCAACCTTGAGTGAAGAGGATCTAAGCGAAAAATCGTAAAACCTATTGAACCCGCTCATATAATAATCTCTTTGAATTGGTCCTGAATTAGTGGACACTGAGTTAAGCCACCATCTTCCAACGCCTGATTCATGGGTTTCTGTTTGAATTTCCTTTTATGCCATCCCTCATATCGGTAATGCGCGCAGATGGGGAGTTATAATGTTTGTTTGTCCATAGCCGCACTTTAATGTACCAGACTATCCACCTATATATCTCTTTAAAAAGCACAATAATAATGATACCTACTCCAAGTGATAATAGTATAATTTCCATCCATATTCTCCTTGTGCAGAGAGTACGTCCTTCTTGATAGGTGGGGTCACACCTACATTTTTCACACCCAGCCCTCCTAGCATTCTAAGTGAGTTGAAGGATTCGTTCTGTTCATCCCCTCCTCAAAGCCGCCTACGTGATCGCCTTTTGTCAAAAGTGTAGGTGCGAACCCTTGCTTCCCACTTGATCGATTTGCCCATCAGTGCCCTTTGCCTTGGTAGGTCTCCCACCACTCTGCATTCGTATCTGAGTGCCTGACGAACTCGATTGTGCACCTGTAGTACTCTGGAACCCTTCCAGATCGCGAAAGCCGCTCAAGAATGGGAACTGCGCTGCCCCTATATTCTTTGCGCCATGCACGCGGCCAGTCAACGACCAATCCTGGGAGGAGACCACCATAGCCTGGTTTGCGGTGCTTCGTGTACGGTCTGACGAGGTCGGCACTAAACTGCACATCTCGCCTGGATGCGAAAGATGGACCAAAGGACAGTCCAATCCATTGCTGCGCCTTCTCTGCTCTGGCTGCTTCCACGAGTGGTGGCCCGATGTAGGTTCGCGTCGACTTGTCCATGATGGCGGTGCCGAGGGCAAGTGCACCCCGGATGGGGAGTTCAGCATGAAGGGTTTCGCACATGAAGCTGGAACAGACGTGAAGAAACGGCCGGAACGTCGAGGGGCTGAAGGGACTCCAAAGCAGGATAGTGTCGCTGAAGTAATCCTGCTCGATATTGATGAATCCAAAGAACGGCACCATTGTTCCAGCCCCGGCTGGCCGGGCGTCGAAGAACGCGTGGCTCCCTTTGTTGGTCGCTATGGATAGTAGTTCCTTGTATTGGCCATGAACCTCATCGAAAGAAAATCTGCCGATGCGATCCTCGAAACCGAGCACGTCGAAGAGAGCCACGAGCAGTTCGTTTCCCATTGTCCCGCAACTTCTGATAGTCTGAAAACCTACACTATACGCTAGCCCAACGCCGCAAATGAGCAGCCAGCGCCTTAATGTCAGTGATTTTCTGGATGCGACTGCGTGGCGCTGGTCTGCTCGATTTGCCTGTTAGGTCTTCCCTAGCCAACAAGATCTAACTCCGCAGAACCAAATCAAAATCATAGAACATATCACTCATTGTTCGTGATAAATTAATGATTGGGTTCATGAAAATATTTTAACTCGTAATAAAGATCATCTCCGGGCTCGATAATAGCATTGGGATACGCATGTAGCCAAGAACTGGCCCCAATATCAACCAAGAACACCTCTTTCTCTATCCTTCCAATCTCCAAGAGTTTATCTGGACGACCAGTCACTGTGGCAGCCACGTATCCCTTGATGAGTTTGAAACTCCTTATACCAGTGAGTGATCTAATTTTGTTAGATAAGTAATTTTCAAATGATCTAAGTTCATCTAATTCATACATGTCATTTGGATATGGAATGGATCCGGCGCCTTCAGGGCTAGACACATATTTAATGTTAATAATTTGAACGCTACTTAGGTACATTTCCAGATCGGCGTAGTTTATGGGTTTATTAAAGGTAACAGTCGCTGGGACTTCCAGAGTCGGTAATTCTTGTATGGCTTCCAATTTTTTCATCTGGGCAGATCGATATGCGAGCAAATCTATTT
>JBAQYH010000591.1:0-4151 GCA_049299935.1 Methylobacter sp.
CGATAAAGCTACCAAGATAATCGGAAAATATTGCAATTAATCCCATTCCCGACGCCTAACAACCACAGCATAACTTCATGTTCACAGATAATAACGAAGATAAGCCTGTACAAGCAAGCATCTCAAAAAATCACGCCAAGATTGCAAACAGCGCCTAAATCAGGAAGTCGGCTAAATAAGGCAGTGTTTTGTTAATTGAGTATAATATGCCGTTTTATAATCCTATTCCCGCATACCAGACCAACCCATCACGAGTAAGTTAATGAAAAAACTGTTATTCCAATTCGACACAGACACTCACCCTTCAGTTTTCGATACTGTTGTAGCCTATGACGGCGGTGCAGATCATGTGATCGGACATGGTGGATTGACGCCAGACAACATCTCGGCGCTGGTGGAAGGCACGATCTTTACCCGTGCGCCCAAAGATAAGAAGAATACCGCCATTTTTGTCGGCGGCAGCGACATGATTGCAGGTCAGGCATTATTTATTGCGGTGCAAAAACATTTTTTCCCCGGCTTTCAGGTCTCGGTGATGCTCGACAGCAACGGCAGCAATACCACAGCCGCCGCAGCCGTTGCAAAATTGGCGTCCAGCGGAACCCTGGCCGGAAAAAAAGCGGTCGTGCTGGCCGGCACCGGCCCGGTAGGACAACGCGCTGCGGCGATGCTGGCTAAGGAAGGCGCCGAGGTAACGTTGACCGGCCGTAAGATGGATCGCGCCGTACAAGCCTGCAACAACATGAAAGCCCGCTTTGGCGTAGACCTGACCCCTGTTGAAGCATTCGATAACGATGCCCGAGCCAAAGCCATCGAACACGCAAACATTGTTTTTGCAACCGGCGCGGCAGGCGTAGAACTGCTCTCAGCCGAACAATGGCAGCATAACCCGCATATCGAAATGATCGCCGATGCCAACGCCACCCCCCCTCTGGGCATCGGCGGCACCGACGTGATGGACAAAGGCACCCTGCGCGACGGCAAAATCATCTGGGGCGCTATCGGTTTCGGATCGCTGAAACTGGCCTTACACCGCGCCTGTATCGCAAAGTTATTTGAAGACAACAAACAGGTTTTCGATGCCGAAAATATCTTTGCCTTGGCTAAGGAAATGGCCTAAGCCGCAACAGCACCTGCCATGAGCCTTCTACCCGATCAAGCCGACTTGGCCTCACTTAGGCAAGACGCCCTCAGCATTTTTCAGGCGGGCATAGCGGCAGCCGATCCGTATCTGGCTGTCAAACGCCACCTTACCCCGGAACTGCTTGGCAATTGCTCAAAAGTCCATCTTATCGCGTTCGGCAAGGCCGCCTGCGCAATGGCACAGGCAGCGCAGGAAATCATTCCTGCCGGAAAACTGGCGGGCAGGGGCATTACCGTCACCAATTATGACAATGTAACCAACGTAGACAATGTTGACGTGATCGGCGCGTCGCATCCCTTGCCCGATGAAGCCGGGTTTAAGGCCGCGAAAATCATTGCCGATCGTTTGCAGAATGCTAAAGAAAATGAACTGGTCTTGGTATTGGTCAGCGGCGGCGGTTCGGCACTGATCCCCTATCCTGCCGGACAGATCACCCTGCAGGAAAAAGTTGCCGTCACCGACCTGCTGTTGGCCTCAGGCGCTACCATCAACCAGATCAACTGCGTGCGCAAGCATTTGTCGCAACTCAAAGGCGGCGGCTTGGCCCGGATGGCTATGCCTGCCCATTTGCATGCGCTAATTTTGTCCGATGTATTGGGCGAAGCTTCCGCTCCTGCTCACGCCCCTCGCCTACGTCCTGTAGGCGACGATTTGAGCTCCATCGCCAGCGGCCCGACCGTAGCCGACGACACCACTTACGCCGATGCGATCGAAATTCTTAAAGCCAAAGGTGTTTGGGAACAGGTGTCGGCCAATGTCCGGCAGCATCTGGAACAGGGCGGGCTGGGCGCTATTGCCGAAACGCCCAAACCGGGCGACAACATTTTTACCAACACCGGGCATACCCTGATCGGCAGCAATACCGTCAGCATCAACGCAATGCTGGACGCCGCCCAGAAGCTGGGTTACGAGCCCGAACTGTACAGCGACCATTTATGCGGCGAGGCCAGGGAAGAAGCTGAAAAACTGGCTATCCATGCCAAAGCGCTAAACTTAAACAAACCCACAGCCCTGCTGGCAGGCGGCGAAACCACGGTTACTTTAAAAGGCAACGGGCGCGGCGGGCGCAATCAGGAAATGACGCTGGCTTTTGCGATTGCCGCCGAACGGCACGGCTTAGCCGGCAACTGGGTATTCCTTAGCGGCGGCACCGACGGCCGCGACGGACCCACCGATGCAGCCGGAGGCCTTGTTGACCCGAACACGATAAAACGCATGGCCCAGGCAGGCGTAAACCCCATTGAACTACTTGAGAATAACGACTCATACAGCGCTTTAAAGGCGTCTGACGACTTAGTGAATACCGGCGCGACAGGCACCAATGTCGCCGATCTGCAAATACTGTTGATTCGGCCATAACCTTAAACATAACAAATAAAAAATGGAACACGGATGACACAGATTTAACCAATATGCACGGATAAAGCGGATTATTTTGAGATTTCGGCAAAATCCGTTACTCAAAAAATCCGTGTAAATCCGTCTAATCTGTGTCATCCGTGTTCTATTATATAACCGAATATTATTAATCCAGGAGAACACCATGTTTAAAAAATCAATGACTATCAAAGGCTTCGATGACGAATTGTTCCAAGCAATGGAAGAAGAGCGTCAACGCCAGGAAGATCACATCGAACTGATCGCCTCTGAAAACTATTGCAGCCCACGGGTCATGGAAGCGCAAGGCTCCCAGCTGACCAACAAATATGCCGAAGGCTATCCCGGCAAGCGTTACTACGGCGGCTGCGAATTCGTCGACAAGGCCGAGCAACTGGCCATCGACCGCGCCAAAGAACTGTTCGGTGCCGATTACGCCAACGTGCAACCGCATTCAGGCTCGCAAGCCAACATGGCGGTATTCATGGCCCTGGTTCAACCGGGCGACACCATCCTGGGCCTGAGCCTTGCCGATGGCGGCCATTTGACCCACGGCGCCAAACCCAACTTCTCCGGCAAAATCTACCACGCAGTGCAATACGGCCTGCACCCTGAAACCGGCGAAATCGATTATGCGCAAGTTGAAGCCCTGGCGTTGGAGCACAAACCTAAAGTGATCGTTGCCGGTTTTTCCGCCTACTCGCGCATCTGGGATTGGCAACGCTTCCGCGACATCGCCGATAAAGTGGGCGCTTACTTTTTTGTCGATATGGCGCATGTCGCAGGTTTGGTTGCCGCAGGTTTATACCCCAACCCCGTGCCGATTGCGGACGTAGTTACCAGCACCACGCACAAATCCTTACGCGGCCCGCGCGGCGGCCTGATTTTGTGCAAAAGCAACCCGGAACTGGAGAAAAAATTCGACTCCAACATCTTCCCCGGCATTCAGGGCGGCCCGTTGATGCATGTGATCGCGGCCAAAGCCGTTGCATTTAAAGAAGCCATGCAGCCGGAGTTCCGCGTTTATCAGCAACAGGTGATTAAAAACGCCCAAGCCATGGCCGCCGTATTTATGAAACGCGGTTTCGACGTGGTTTCCGGCGGCACCGACGATCATTTAATGCTGGTTTCCTTGATCGCCAAAGGCATCACCGGCAAAGCGGCCGATGCGGCCTTAGGCAAAGCGCATATCACCGTCAACAAGAATGCCGTGCCTAACGACCCGCAATCGCCATTCGTGACCAGCGGCATTCGTGTCGGTACGCCTGCGCCGACCACACGCGGCTTTAAGGAAGCGGAAATGACCGAAATCGCTAACCTGATGTGCGACGTGATGGAAAATATGGAAGACGAAAGCGTAATCGCAGCAGTACGTGAGAAAGTCAGCAACCTGTGCGCGCGGTTTCCGGTTTATAGTTGAGTTGGGTAGGTCGGGCAACTGCTTTTCGTTGCCCGACTTATATCTTTATTCAACCTACGCGCTAATTTCACATTGCAAAAGAGAATATTATGTATATTAAATCCCTGATTTATGAAGACCAATCTACGGACTGGAAACTGGAATTAATAGAATTCAAACCGCTAACTTTATTAGTCGGTGTCTCTGGTGTAGGTAAAACACAAATATTAA
>JBAQYH010000592.1:0-2958 GCA_049299935.1 Methylobacter sp.
GCCATTCGCCGGCCTGACCATGCGCCGAAGAAGCATTGACCCGAATGCCTGCCGTATCCAGCCAGTGGCCCGAAGTTTCAATAAAGCCGCCGTTGCCGCTTTGGCTGCCGCCTTGGGCGCTGATGTCGCCATATACGCGGGTGGCCTCATCCGACCAGGCAATGATCTTGCCGCCGTCGCCCGCGGTTTTGGCATCGGTCTTGACGGATGCGTTTTCACCGATATACGTGGCTTTGGCATTGTGTACGGCGGCATTTTTACCCTGGTAATCACCGCCTATTAATACTTCCCCGCCGCCGTTTTCGCCGCTGGCATCAATGACCGCCCGATCCAGGACACCGACTTGCTCACCGAGCAGTTCTATCTTGCCGCCTGTGCCGGTTTGGGTGGCCTTAGCTTCTATGGTGCCATATGCCAAGGTTGTACCGGATTTGCTTTCAATGCGGATGCTTCCTGCATCGCCTTGGCTGTTATTGGCCGATATTTTGCTGTCCGCCTCTAATGTAATGTCTTGCTGCGCAACCAGTTGAATATTGCCTTGTTTATCTATTTGTACACTGTCGGCATTGATTTCGCCGCTATGTTTGATGGTGCCGGCAAACACGTTGACCGCGCCGCCTTCGGTTAACAGTTTGCCAAGGTTCGTTGCACTGTCTGTGGGCGATTGAATTTCAAAACGAATTTCCGGGTCATCCAGGTTGGTAATGATGATTTCCTGCCCAGCTGCCAAGGTAATGGAACCGCCATCGGTCTTGATAATACCGTTGTTCTCGATTTGGGGGGCAATAAGAATAATATTGCCGTCTTTTCCTGCCCTGATAATGCCTTCGTTGACGATGTTGCCCGCACTGGAACCCGCTATAAAATGGTAATTGCCGGTAAGAAAATCCTGGTCGCTCAAGTTAAGGCTGGAGGCAATCAGGCCTTGGGTATCAACCGTTGAATTGGCGCCGAACACGATGCCGTTAGGATTGATCAAGAAGACTTTGCCGTTAGAAGTCAATTGTCCCAGAATTTCGCTGGGGTTTTGGCCGATAATGCGGTTGAGTACCGCGCTTTGACTATTTTGTTGAATAAACTGGGTGAGTTCGTTTTGGGCAACGCTGAAGTTTTGCCAGTTGATAATCGCATTGGGGCTGTTGGTGACGGTGGTCACGCCCGGCGTAGCGGTATCGATGCTGACTTGCCCGCTGACGATTTGCGCCCCGTCCGGGTTAGCATAAGAAAAAGAAGGGTAGAGTGCCGCTAAAATAGCCAGGTTAAGCGCGCGACGCAACGGCAGGCTTGCGCCGAACAACGACGGCTGATGAGCTGAATGTTTTGTGGGCTTGGGTTTCATCGCAATGATCTCACTTTTTATTTTTTTTTGAGGTATTTTACCACGTGTATTTGGTTGTTGAACCAATTACTTACATGCCGTAATGATAAAGTGCGGGCCAATCAATAGACGGTGTTACTTGCTGGTATGGGTAAATGCGCCGTCCCAGTCGGCTTCGGGGGGCGATTCAAGATAGTAGGCTATCCGCTCAAGATAGATTGAGTATAGTTTATCATGCGGATTTTGCTCTGCCAGCTGCTCAAAAATGGTTTGTGCGACAGCCCATTGCTGTTGACGATAGCCGTGCAGACCCCGGTTCAATAAATCGAGAAGCTGCAATTGTTCGGGACTGATATTTTCTGTTATGTCCAAGGGTTCATAGATGGCAATGGGTTTATGCTTGCCCTTGACGCGTACTTTGTCGAGTTCCCGGTAAGTAAACTCAGGAGCCGCCTGAAGGGTGCTTTCACTGACAATCATTTTTACGCCGTATTGCTTGGTGAGTCCTTCCAGGCGTGAACCTAAATTGACCGCATCGCCCATTACTGTGTAAGCAATGCGAAATTGCGACCCCATATTGCCGACACTCATTTTTCCGGTATTAAGGCCTATGCCGATGTCAACTTCCGGCCAGCCTTTGGCCTTGAAATCCTTTTGAATAGTCTTTAAAGCCTGCAAGATTGCCAGTCCTGCCTTTACGGCGTGGCTGGCATGTTGCGGATTGTGCATCGGCGCGCCCCAAAACGCCATGATCGCATCGCCGATATATTTGTCGATAGTGCCTTTGTGCTCATGAATGACGCGGGTTACCGGCGTTAAAATGTCGTTGATCAGATCGCACAGTTCCTGCGGTTCCATGCCTTCGGAAATGGTAGTAAAACCCCGGACATCGGAAAATAATACGGTCATTTCCCGGCTTTCGCCTTTTAAGGAGAATTCTTCATCCGATTGGCTCATTTGCTCGACCAATTCGGGCGGGATATATTGACCGAACATGTTGCCCATTTGTTTCTTTTTCCGGCTTTCGAAGAAAAAACCGAAAAATATCTGGATACCGTACAGCCCGATCAATAAGGTGACTGGGGTCGCCAATAGGGTGTCGATGTTCCAAACCGCCCAACAATAAAAATTGAAGGCTATGCCGCCGATAAGCAATACGCTGAATATGATCGCGGATAAAAATACCGGTAAGCGGGGAAATGCAAAAATAGCCAGTAGGCAGATCAGCAGCAATTCAGCCAATTCAATCGCAAGGATATAGCTGGGCCTGGATTTAATAGTCTGGTCGAGCAAGCCGCTGAGAATATTGGCATGCACTTCCACGCCGGCGTAGACGTTTTGTACCGGTGTTACCCGTAAATCGAGCAAACCCGCGGCCGAGGTGCCGACAATAACGATTTTGTCTTTCAATTTCTCTACGTCGGTTACGCCGTTCAGCACATCGGTAGCTGAAATATAGGAGAAACTGCCTTGCCGTCCGCGATAGGGCACCAAAAGCGTGCTGCTCTGGTCGACCGGGATATGAAAACCTTCAATTTCCAGGCCTTCCAGGTGGCTGTCGATATTGCTTTCGCCATAGCCCTCGCCGGTAATAAATTTAACTTCCGGCTTGCCGAGCAGGGTTCTGAATAATGCCAGGG
>JBAQYH010000593.1:0-5467 GCA_049299935.1 Methylobacter sp.
CGAAGGCGAGTTACTTTCTTTTGCTCCGCCTCGGCAATTGCTCCCTGCATTGCTCTACCTCCTGCATCCATGCAGTCGAAAAGAAAGTAACCAAAGAAAAGGCGGCCCGATTGCCGCTTGCTTCCTGCGCTCCTCGCTTTTGCCGAGGGTCAGCAGAAGGGGCTCCTGCCCCTCTGCTGACGTGCGGCATCCCTGCCGCACCCCTCACGGGCTGTTCTCGGCAAAAGCTCCGGTGCTCGGCGCGGCATACGGGACGAACACCATCCGTGCGTAACATCAGTTAACAAGATTCAGCCAGTAACAAAAGTTCGTTATTCCAAAGGAATGCCGGAATCCGAAAATCGCGGATGGCAGCATCAAATCTCACTGACCAATTTTTGCTCTATTTTTCACATCCTTGTGATCTGGATCCCGGCAATCCCTGCCGGGATGACGGTGTTGGTTGAGGGGCTTTGTTAATCAGGCCAGTTTGGGCGGCGCAGTCCTTCCACCGATCTCATGATAACAGGCCATCAGTCCCACACCTTTCAAACCGTGCCCCCGCCCTCCTGCCAGCGCACGAACCAATCGGTCAATTCGCGGGTATCGCCCAGACCACAGAGACGGCGGTCAATGGCATCCTGGTTGCCCCACACCACATCGGCCCAGGCGCCGTCGGCCACGCGCGACTCGATGTCCTTGCAGTAAAGCCCCAGGTCACGCTGGACGTAGAACCCGTACGTGCGGCAAGCTACCGGGCGATGGGCATAGACTTGGCAAGCCCCTGCCGACTGGTCCAACAGCGGGCAAACAATGGGCCTCAATGTCTGCTCGGCCAACGCGGCGATGTCCCGGCCGATTTTCCGAAGCCGCTCCGGGGGTATTGCAGCCAGTCCCTCCTTCAGCCAATCCCATTCCGCTGCTGTGAGCAAGGGTACTTCGGCAAGCCGCCGGCAACAACCGTCGCAACCCAGGCCGCATCGCCAATCCTGATGATCGTCCCGGATGGTCTGTACGCGCGCTTCAATATCGGCATGGAGTTGAGCGAGTGTGTTCATTTTGCTATCTGACCTTATGGTGTTAACGGCGCTTTGAAAAGGCCTTTATTAGGAATTGAGTCATAGTGGAATCAGAAAACTTGCCAAGGGCAAAGCCACTGCGGGTGTTTTATGGCGTCACATCGGCTCAAGCCGGGCCATTACAACTCATCCGCTTATTCAAAATCAAGACCGGCCTTTCGCCAAGTCTTTGCTCCTCCCTCAAGATTGATCAAGTTAAGGTAACCCAGCTCATAAAGAGACTTTGCAGCCGCATTTCCCATAGGGCCACTCTCGCAATACAGATAAACAGCCGTATTTTTATCTTTCGGAAGTTTGTCCTTGTATTTCTCGATTTCATTGTAGGGAATAAAAAGGTCCGTGCCTTTTATATGCCGTTGTTCAGGCGTGTGGACGTCAACCAGGAATATATCCTCATTTTGCATGATTCGGTTTAATTCAGTCGCGGTAATCACTTTCAGATAGTCCGGCTTTTGAAACATGCAGCCGGTAACGATGAAAATAAAAGCCACGAAGGGAAATAACTTTATAGCTTTAGCGTACATAAAAACACCTCGTTGATAAAAATTAGTGTAACTATTCAGCGTATGCCCAATAGAACACGGATGGCATGGCTGAATCACATCCCTGCCGGTAGTATGGCGACTAAGCTGAAGCATCTTGCTGTTTATACCTTGTTAGGCCACGGGCGATACAGCACTCAGCTGGACTCTAAGATAAACGGTTATAGGGTTGTCGAACGAGGATCCTGTTTTTCAGGCGGGGCGGCTTTTTCCAGCTGACGGCGGAATTCGTCCAATTGCCGTATTAACTCGTCACTGAAGGATTTGATTTGTTTCTCAAACAAAGGAATTTGCTGTTCCAGCTCCTTGTTGATGGTTTCGCCTATCGCGCGCAAGCTTTTAAAAATTTCCCCGAAAGGCAGGTTTGAAAGATTATTGAGCGTTCGCTGATAATCGACTTTCCATAGATCGTTTTCTTTTAACAAAACGGTATCGAAAGACAAAACTTTGTTGCTCTCCGGTTTTTTTAAGGTCATGACCGTTGACACCGTTGCATTGGGACCGTCGATTAAAATCGCCCCGGTCTTTACTGTCGCATCCTCCAGGTTTTGCTGTTTAGTCACGAGATGTTCAGTCTCTTGAGTTGCGTATTTTCTGGCGGAGTCGAGATTGCCTTCCGCCATCGCTTCCCAAAATGCCGTAGTAACCTGTTCGGGAGTCAATACGGCCTGACAGCCGCCCAGCAAGAACAATAGACTTAAAAACCCCGCCAATCCAAACAGGCTTTTCTTGGTGTGGTAACAAGGGAGGCTCTTTGATAAAACTTTAATTGCCGTCATCGTAAACTCCCGGAATTTTCAGTAAATCCAAGAAAAAGTTATTTGAAATATACGGCAGCCTGAACACCGGCTGCCGAACAAAAAAATTTTATCTTCGAAAATGCGCTGGGTAATGCTGTTGAGGCCTGGAAACAAGACCCCATTGATTCTTCCTCTAATGAGCCTGTGAAAGAATTCGTGTTTAGCATAAATTTATAATAACCACGAAGAACACAGAGGATACGAAGTTTTAATGTGTTGAGTTAACTACGTGTCCTTCGTGTTCTCTGTGGTGAATAATTTTTTCACCTGATTTGGATAATACTTTCACAGCCTCTAATGCAACAAAAACATCAAATTAACCAACCCCCAGGCGACTCCGCCGGCTGCCGGAATCGTCAAAACCCACGCCCAAACAATCCGTTCGATGACGGAAAGTTTAAGCGCGTGTGGATTCTTGGCAAAACCTACGCCCATGATCGCTGTTGAAATGCTATGCGTGGTGGAAACCGGCATACCGAAATGGGCCGCGGTCAACAGGATCGTCGCTGAGCTGGTTTCCGCCGCGAAACCGTGTATCGGGTGCAACTTGACCATTTTGTGCCCGAGCGTCCTGATAATACGCCATCCCCCTACCGCAGTGCCCAGCGCCATGACCAAAGCGCACGTGCAGGCGATCCAGGTGTCGATGTCTTTTTCCCCGCCGTCGGGCCGTAAGAATTCAGCCCACTGCGGCAACTGGTCGAGCGTACCGGCGCCATTGGCGGTAAAAATCGCTAACGCGATGATGCCCATGGTTTTTTGCGCATCGTTGCTGCCATGCGCAAAGCCCATATAACCGGCCGACAAAAGCTGGGCCTTGCCGAACAAAGCATTAACCCATTTTGGGCGCGCCATTCGTTCCAAGATACCGCCTGCGGAATTCATACCACTAATGGTAGCCATCAAGCCGCCCATGATAACGATGCCCAAGGTAAAGCCGACAACCGGCGAGCTGACCATCGGCACCACGACTTTCCAAAGCAAGCCTTTATTTTCCGTCCAGACTGCCGCCGTTTTCGACCATATCAAAACATCGAAATTATTGTTTCCGGCGGCAAGCGCCGCACCGCATAAGCCGCCGATCAAGGCATGGCTGGATGAGGACGGCAGGCCCAATGCCCAGGTAATCAAATTCCAGATAATCGCGCCGGTCAGCGCGCAGATCAAAACTTCGGAGGTGATATTCACCATGCCGGTATCCACCAATCCCGACGAAATGGTTTTGGCCACAGCCGTGCCCGATAACGCACCGACCAGATTGGTGGCTGCGGCGAGTATAACCGCTTGCGTCGGCGTTAGTACTTTGGTGGCGACAACCGTGGCAATGGAGTTAGCGGTGTCGTGGAATCCGTTGATAAACTCGAATACCAGCGCTACCAGAATGACAAGCAAGAGCGAAGTCAGCATGATAACCCTTTTATGAATTTTTCAAGACGATGTGGTAAACGACATTGCCGGCATCACGGCAGCGGTCAATCGCTTTTTCGAGGATTTCAAACAAATCCATTTTTACCAGGTAGCGGATCGGGTCGGTTTCATTGGCGTAGGCATCCCGGTACAACTCAAGTATTTCACGGTCCGCGTCGGCTTCAATGGTTTGCAACTGATCGTTTAATTTTTTGATTTTGCGCAAATCCATCCCTTGACGTAACAGTCCAACCATTTGTTCCAAGACTTCGCAGGCTTGTTCGAGCATCGCCGCACGACCGGCGAAATCCACATCGCCAATACGCCCCAAGGCCAGCGTATACCGCTCCGCAAACTTTTCCACGACTTTAGGAATCTTGTAAAGGGCGCCGTTAAGGGCCTCAATATCTTCACGATCGAGCACAGTAACAAAAGTATTGACTAATTCCTTACTGATTTCTGCGGATAAATCCTTTTCCCGGCGACGCGCCTGTTGAAACTTTTCCAATGATTGTTGCGTCGCAGGCGTGCTTAACAGCTCGATCAATGCCTTAGCCGACGAACGCGCGGACTCGGCACTGGCTTCAAGCAAGCCATAGAATTTATCGCCTTTGCCAAAGATAGTTTGCAATGAGAACATGATATTTCCTTATTTGTTAGCCTTGAGGCATTTATTAGTTTTATTTAGTAATTATCGCATAATAACGCTATCAAACTTCAAAAGTTATGAGTTGAAATACCTAATAGTAAACTTTATAAACCGCATGCATTAAGGGTTTGCTTAGGTTGGAAATATGGGATTGCGATCTAACTGACTATACGGCGAAGCAAAAGCCGATACTCAATCAGTATCGTCATTTGGCAGGGCGCTATTGGAACATTCAAATCCGGGACGAGTGCGATTATGTCAAACGGCCGATTGATCGGCCGTTTTCGACATAACATCCACCCCAAACCTGCGGATCGAGAAAAAGCCCTAAAAGGAGCACATGAATGACGACATTAAGCTTTTCCAAATCATCTCTGAAAAAACCGCAAGACAGCCTCTATGCAACAAAGCGGCGGCCGGATTTGCCGGCCCGGCTTACGGGCTGTCTCCTCGTTTGCCTGCTGGCATGGACCGGCATTCCGGCGGCGCTGGCCGAGGATCATTCATGCGAAGAATCCGGCGAGACGCATATCTGGATCTCGCCCCTGAACCCCAAAGCCGATGCGCCGGTCAAGATCATGGCCGTATCCACGGACGGCCCCGTGTCGGAACTGGCCCTGATCGACAGCCAAGGCCGGCGCATCCCCCTGCAATCACGCAGCCGGGGCGGCCCGCCTTGGAGCCGGGCCGCCGCTTTGGAAGGTCTCGACGAAGCGGATTACCGGGTGGTAGCGGACCGGGATGGCAAGCTGACCGCCTGCCATCCGCTCACCATCGGCGGGTCAGGCGCACAGGAAAGGCCCAAAGCGTGGGGGCTGGCTACCGAAGCCTTTTATTCCGCCTGGATCGAAGCGTTGTTTGGCGCGCCGCCGGAGGAAAATCTCAGCTTTCCTTCGCTGGAACCGGTGCTGCGCAACACCGGGCGCAACTTCCTGCATAACCATCTCGGCCTCAACGAAGACAAAAACCTGCCGCTAACCCCCGATTGTGCCGACCTGCCTTATACCTTGC
>JBAQYH010000594.1:0-2203 GCA_049299935.1 Methylobacter sp.
GCTGAGTGAGGGGTAAGAATCACCTGTTCAAAATCACACAGCGGACCATGATAAGGCTCTTCCCCGAACACATCAAGTCCTGCGCCGGCAAGCCGTCCCGATCGCAATGCTTCCACCAGGGCTTCCTCATTCACCATTTCACCTCTTGCCAAATTAACTAGAATTGCATTTTGTTTCATTAATGCCATTTGGTCTTTTCCGATTATGACATTTTTCCCGGCGCTCTTGGAAGCATGCAGGGATACGATATCTGCCTTGCTCAGTAATTCCTCCATGGAAACCAGCTCGACTCTAAGACCGCAAGCAATAGATTTGTCGGCCAAAGGATCATAAGCTAAAACGCGGGTATTCAAGGCGGCGCAGAGCTGCGCCACTCTTTGCCCGATACGACCAAGACCTATCAGGCCGACAGTACGCCCAGCCAATAGATGGGCTTCTACTCGCTCCCATCGCCGCTTTCGCATAAGGTTGACTTGCGGAGTAAGGTTACGGCTGAGTGATAGAAACATGGTCAGCGCCAGTTCGGCAACTGCCTCTGTAGGAATACCGGGAGTGTTGACAACCACTATCCCTCGCTGTTTAGCCGCAATTAAATCAATAGCGTCCACCCCAACGCCACAACGGGAAATGCAGCGCAAGTTTGGCAATTGAGACTGAGTTATCCTATCATAGGGTTCAACGCCGGCCAGAATGACGGATGCGTCCGCTCCGTCCCGCAATAACTCGGATGTGCTTATGCGCTTGCCGGTTCGGTGGATTTTAAATGGGTATCCTGAAGATTCAAGTCTCTGCAGAGGCCTTTTGTCTTTCTCCGCAAAGGTGGACAGGGCAATAAATATCATATCCGTCATGGTAGTAATTTCTCCACATATTGAGTAATTTCATTCATTGCGGTAAAAATTAATGGCTGCGGAGAGTCAAAGGATAATCCGCTGTTTCGTGCTATAAAATTTACACCTGTTATATGCGCAGCTTGCTGATCACCGGCAGAATCTCCAATCAGAAGAACATCTTCCGGGTTCACTGTTTCCCGCATCAGAATATCTTGAATGGCTAACTGCTTTGTCCATGGTGGACAGCCATATATATCACGAAACCATTGCATTAAACCACGTTGGCCGAGAATCATGGACAACTCCTCTGCGGGAGTAACTGAAGCCAGATAAACTGGAAGCATCGGCGTAACATTACGCAAAAAGTCTTCAGCACCTGGCACCATCGGAACAGACTTCATTTTTTCGACAACAAGTAAAGAAAAATCTGTGGCGATTTCAGCCTTAAGAGCAGCATCTTCATTTCTTCCCAACAGCCCCAGCAAATGATCAAACTTGGCATAACGGCTTAGCGACACATGTTCGCGATGAAATGCCATCATCGTTTTGGTATGTTCTGGAAAACGGGCAAATACTTGCTGAAAGGCGTGCGTCTTAATATCGTTCGATTCAATTACGACTCCATCGAAATCTAAAATTATTATCCTCAACGCCATGATCTGTTCAGCTCTTAAGCAACTTTGTTTCTTGTTGCAGTGCTCGGGCGCTATCGCCGAGAAACAAAATATCTGTTCCCAGGGCTATAAACCTGTAGCCTTCAGTTATCGCCTTTCGGCAATCATCTGCAGCGGTGCTAGGTTGGACGAAGTGAACGCCTGCAATAAGTCCATGAGCAAGCGTCGCTTCCAGAACTTTTCGTTTTTCTGCAAGAACTTCTGGATTGTTGATTTTACCGGGAATGCCGAGCGACAAAGATAAATCGTAAGGACCAATGAATGTGCCGTCTACGCCAGGAACAGATAAAATTTCCTCAATATTAGCCACAGCATCCTTGTGCTCAATTTGGACTATTAAGAGCGTATCGTCGTTGGCATTTTTCACATACTCATCGAAATTCTCGCCATATCCCTGAGCGCGCGCCAATCCAACTCCGCGAAATCCAAGCGGCGGATATTTGGTCATCTGAACAGCCAGTTCTGCATCGGCTTTGCTGTTAATCATAGGGACAAGAACCCCGGCCGAGCCGGAATCAAGAACAGCTTTAGCCTGAATCGGATCATTCCAGGCCAGCCTTACCAATGGGACAGAACCTCGCTGTTCAATAGCAATAATCAATCTTAATACTTCAGAAACATCAATAGCGGTATGTTCTGTTTCAATAACCACCCAGTCATAACCAGCCATTGCCAGAATCTCGGCAATGGAAGGGT
>JBAQYH010000595.1:0-4089 GCA_049299935.1 Methylobacter sp.
GTAATATGTTGCAGTTTTTTCAAAGCAGCATGCAGGAAGCGGTTATGGAAAGAATGCTGATCGAAAAGGAGCTGCGTCAGGCTTTGGATGAAAACCAGTTGTCCTTGTATTATCAGCCGCAGGTTGATTATCACGGCAACCTTATCGGGGCTGAAGCTCTTATTCGCTGGAATCACCCCCAAAAGGGCTTTATTCCGCCCGACAAGTTTATCCCTATCGCCGAAGAATGCGGCTTGATTCAGGCGGTGGGCACGTGGGTGCTTGAGCAGTCGTTTATTCATCTTAGGCAGTGGGATAAGCAGCAGGTGCATTTGCCCCATTTGGCGATTAATATCAGTCCGAGGCAGTTCTATCATGATGATTTTATGGATATTCTCGGCAGGCTGGTTAAGCAATGCCAGATAAGCCCGTCAAGAATCATGCTGGAATTTACCGAAGGGATGCTGATGAATGATGTTGATGCCGCTATCGATAAAATCAGGCAATTGAAAAAATTGGGCTATACCTTCTCGATAGATGATTTTGGCACCGGGTATTCGTCGTTGAGTTATCTGAAACATTTACCGGTCGATCAGCTGAAAATTGACAAGTCGTTTGTCGAAGATATTACTAAAAATAAAGACGATGCCGTTTTTGTCGGTACCATTATTGCGATAGCCCAACACATGAATCTGGGGGTGGTCGCGGAAGGCGTTGAATCAAAAATGGAGCTGGAGTTTTTAAAAGAAAATGGATGTCCTTGCTATCAAGGCTATTATTTCAGCAAACCCTTGCCTGATGACCAGTTTTTTGAACATTGGTTAAAAAAGGTGAGGCATTAGTCAAGGGTGCTGCTCAGCAGATGTAATAGAACACGGATGAGGCTGATTAGACGGATTTTAGCGGATACATCCTGTTATGGAGACGCTCGATTTTATCAGCGTTTCTGAATCAGATCCGTGTTCATCTTTCCAGCTGGTGGATAGTCCGTTGCTTTTTTAAATAAATGGTGGGTAAAAATGAAAAGCTATATTTCGTGTTCGGTACATTTTGCAGGATTGCTGCGGAAAGCGTTTTGCGGTCTGGCGCTGATAATGTTCCTGTCGGCTTCAGGGTGCGCTACAGTTGGACATGAGTTTCCTGCGGGCCAGGTTTCAACCATAAAGATAGGGGAGACCACCCAGAACGACATTTATACCACGTTCGGCAATCCCTGGAGAACCGGCCTTGATAACGGTATGAAGACATGGACTTACGGCAACTACTATTACACGTTGTTTGGCGATGGCAGCACCGAGGATCTGGTTATTAAATTTGACAAGCGTGGGATTGTTGCGTCGTTTGTATTCAATACTACCAAGCGTTCTAAATGAGCTGGTCGGTATTATTCAATAAAACGTAAGTAGATTGTTAATTCACCACGAAGACACGAAGAAATAAAAACTTCGTGTCCTGGCAACTGCTGCATGCGTTGCCTAAAGCGCCTACTGTTGGTGCTCTCGATTGGCTGTTCCAGACGCAATTTACCTCCCCCGTCCTTGGGGTCGTACCTCCTGCATAACCCACAGGGATGTGGGGGATGCAGTCGTTCGTGGTGATGACCGTATTTATTGATTCATAGCCAAGGCCAATGCTTCGGCAACTTTGATGCCGTCCACCGCCGCAGAAAGAATCCCTCCCGCATAGCCGGCACCCTCTCCGGCCGGATAAAGTCCTTTGACATTCAGGCTTTGGTAATGCTCGTTGCGTTTGATGCGGATAGGCGATGAGGTGCGGGTTTCGACGCCGGTCAACACCGCATCTTTCATTGCAAAGCCCTTTATTTTCTTATCAAAAGCCGGGATGGCCTCACGTATCGCAGTGATCGCATAATCCGGCAAAGCCGAACTAAGATCGCATAAATGAACGCCCGGAGTATAAGAGGGTTGTACCGTACCCAGTGCCGAAGAGGGATGTTTTGCGAGAAAATCGCCAACCAGTTGTCCGGGGGCTTCATAAGTTTCGCCGCCCAGCTTGAAGGCTCCCGCTTCCAGACGGCGTTGAAAATCGATGCCTGCCAGCGGATGTCCGGGATAATCGTCAGGGGTAATGCCGACGACGATGCCGCTGTTGGCATTACGCTCGTTGCGCGAGTATTGGCTCATGCCGTTGGTGACGACATGCCCGGCCTCGGAGGTGGCGGCTACCACGGTGCCGCCGGGACACATGCAAAAGCTGTATACGGAGCGTCCGTTGCTACAGTGATGCACCAGTTTGTAATCGGCAGCGCCCAGCAACGGGTGCCCGGCATTGCTGCCGAACCGGCAAGTGTCGATCAGTGATTGCGGATGTTCTATGCGAAAGCCGATCGAAAAAGGCTTGGCTTCAATGTAAACGCCTCGGTCATAGAGCATCTTGAAGGTGTCGCGCGCGCTATGCCCGACCGCCAACAGCACATGATTGGTGTTGATCGTTTCGCCGCTGGCGAGCACCACGCCGCGCACCTGACCGTTGTCGATGATGATGTCGTCAACCCGGCTTTGGAAGCGGATTTCGCCGCCTAATGACTCGATGGTTTCGCGCAGATGTTCTACCACGGTCACCAGCCTGAAGGTGCCGATATGAGGCTTGCTGACATGGAGAATTTCGTCAGGTGCGCCGGCTTTGACAAGTTCGGTGAGCACCTTGCGTCCGTAGTGATTGGGGTCCTTGATCTGGGTATGAAGTTTGCCGTCGGAAAAGGTACCGGCGCCGCCTTCGCCAAACTGTACATTGGATTCTGGGTTAAACCGGCTTTTGCGCCAAAGACCGAACGTGTCTTTGGTGCGTTCCCGAACCTCTTTTCCCCGTTCCAAAATGATCGGACGAAAGCCCATTTGCGCCAGAATCAAGCCGGCAAACAGCCCGCAAGGCCCGGTGCCGATGATGACAGGGCGTAGCGCCAGTTCTTTTGGCGCCTGGGTTATTACGAAACGATACGTGGTGTCCGGTGTTAAAGAAATGTGCGGGTCGTCTTGCAGGCGGTTAAGAATGGCCTGTTCATTGGTGGTTTCAACGTCAACCGTGTAAACCAGTAAGATCGCATTGCGCTTGCGGGCATCATAGCCTTGTCGGAATATTGTAAAAGTAATGAGCTCTTTCGTGCTGATACCAAGCCGGTCAAGTATCGCAGTTTTGAGTATTTTTTCCGGGTGGTCGAGTGGGAGTTTAAGTTCAGTGATTCTCAACATGTAATGTTCCGCTGGGTCCCTGTTACAGAACCGATTGTTTTGCCGGTGGCAGTGTGAAGATGGTACATTTTACCTTAACGGGGTTTTTCTTGTTAGCGGCACATAACGCTTGTGCATGCGTGTTAAAGTGAGGAGGGCAAATGGCACTCGGAAAGTTATTGGCGACGGTTGGCGTTGTTTTGGTGGTTATCGGGCTCGTTGTCAGTTATGCGCCCTGGCTGGTTGGCTGGTTTGGCAAGTTGCCCGGCGATATACGTATTGAGGGCGAGCAGCGGTTTATATTTATCCCGATTACCTCCATGTTTGTTGTTAGTATTGTTTTAACTCTAATTATCAATCTGTTTTTTCATAAATAGTGAGCTTGTTCACATTATTTTTACAATCTATTGTCGGATACCTTGAGTTCTTGTAGAATGTTTTAATTAAGTGTTGTAGTGCTCATAATAAGCATAATTTGGAACAAGAATGGAAATATCACAAGAATTGCTACAGAAAAAAATTCTGATTGTAGATGATGCAGCCTCAATGCGGACACTAACTAAAGCTATTCTGCGCGAGGCCGGATTTACTCACGTTTTTGATGCGCCGGGTGGAGAGGAAGCATTGCTGATGATGAGAAAGGTAAGAATCAACATCGTGGTATGTGACTGGAACATGCCGGGCATGAGCGGGCTTGATTTGTTTAAGGCGGTAAAAGACGATCCCAAATTAGATACGCCTCCCTGGATCATGCTGACTTCTTCGTCCGAAGGGGACAAGGTAAAGGAAGCCATTATGGCTGGGATAACGTCCTATATTGTAAAACCCTTTAAACCGGATAACTTGGTCAAACAAGTTGTAGGCAAGCTTTCCTGATACGCTAATCCGGTTACAAAAAAAGGCCCCATTCGCAGCAGTAGAT
>JBAQYH010000596.1:0-1666 GCA_049299935.1 Methylobacter sp.
ATCTCTAAGCATCGGTGTCAACATCAGCTCGAAACCGATCAATAAATTACGCATTCGGGCTTCAGCCAAGCTCAATTCGCCCGGATCGAGCAAGGTCACCAGGCGGCCGAAGTGTGCTGTCGCCGGGATGCTTTCTTTAAATACCTCAGCCCCCACGGTATCGAAAACCAAGTCGGCGCCTTTGCCGCCGGTCAGTTTATTGACCGCATCGGCAAAACCGCCTTGCGTATAAAGAATCGCTTCATCGGCGCCCAGCGCTTTGGCAAATTCCGCCTTTTGCTCGGAACTCACTGTGGTAATCACCCGGACTCCTTTTATTTTCGCCAACTGTATCGCGACATGCCCTACGCCTCCCGCTCCGGCATGGATCAGTGCGGTTTGCCCGGCTTGCAATCCGCCGCGATCGAACAAAGCACCCCATGCAGTAATCAACACCAGCGGCAATGCGGCGGCTTCGATAAACGAGCTGGTTTCCGGCATCAAGCTGGCCCAGCGCTGGTCTATGACCGTATATTCGGCGTAATTGCCCTGTTCGCGGCCCAATCCGTCATGGCAAAACCAGACTTTATCGCCCGGTTTAAATTGGCTGACTGCACTGCCCGTCTCGACGACTTCTCCTGCACCGTCACAACCCAATACCGCAGGCAGGGGATTATCGTAAAGCAAGCCGTTATGCCTGATTTTGGTATCGACAGGATTGACGCCTGCGGCTTTAAGCTTGACCTTGATCTGTGTTGCCGTTGCAATTTCCGGTTCGTCAATGTCATGTAATTGCAGGACGTCGGGTTTACCGATGGCCGTCATCATTATTGCTTTCATGTTTTTAGCCTTTGTTGTAAATAAAAATGTACAGGTTTATGCCTTAACGGGTACTGAACCACTCAAGCCCACCTGATCTTAATCAGCCAGCCATTGCAGGCGATAATCCTGATAATCGTAATGCTTCAATCTTTTTACCCGCAGGGAATTGCTCAGGTAGATATCCGGCAGATTGTAGCCATTAAACCGGTTCGCCTTGATCAGCGTGTAAGCGCCGACATTTTTAAAGACCACTTTATCCCCTACCTGCAAAGGCTCTTTAAAACGATATTGTCCGAACACATCGCCGGCCAAGCAGGTGCAGCCCGCCAAAATAGCCGCATATTTTCCGCCTGGATCATGTTCGTGCAATTCAGGCCGGCGCTGATATTCAAACACTTCGGGATTATGATTGACCGAGGTATCCAATATCACAACGGTTTCACCGTCGCTGACAAAACTATCCAGCACCCTCGCCACTAAATATCCGGCCTTGCCTACGACCGCTTTGCCTGGCTCGATATAAACCTCGACGCCAAAATCATGTTTCAGCTTATTGACCAGCTCAACAAACGGGCGATGATCTTCAATCTGATCGAACAAATAGCCGCCGCCGATATTCAGCCATTCAAGTTCAGCTAATCCTACCCCCAAATGGTACTGAAGCTTGTCGACAGTTTTAATTAACGGGCCAAAATCGGTTGCCGAAAAAACGTTATGCACATGCAACCCCTGAATTTGATCCAGGCAAATCGACCGGCTCAATTCGTCAATAGCCACACCCAGTTTTGAATGCTGCCGGCAAGGGTCGAATCGATCGTCATGCAAAAAAGACAACTTGGGGTTAACTCTTAAGCCGATTGAGGAC
>JBAQYH010000597.1:0-2368 GCA_049299935.1 Methylobacter sp.
CGCCCTACTCGATTAACATTTTTTCTTAACTGGATGGCAGTGACGCGGCGCGCGGGAACGAGATAAAAAATCAGCTGCCAAGCAATTCCAGCATCTCATCCCTGCTAATCACTTCTTTCTCTTGTAACAAATTGGCCAGTTTTTCCAATGCCGACCGGTTTGCAACGATGATTTCACGCGCCCGTGCTTCCGCTTCTTCGACCAGCGCTATTATTTCAGTATCGATGAGACGGGCTGTCTCATCGGAGTAATTGCGATATTCCGAAACTTCTGTTTCCAAAAACTGGAGCTGCTGGCGTTTTCCGTATGTCAGCGGCCCCATTTTTTTGCTCATGCCCAGATTGCAGACCATGTTGCGGGCAATCTCGCTGGCCTTTTCCAGATCATTTTGGGCGCCGGTTGAGATGCTTCCCAACACAATCTGCTCGGACATGCGCCCGCCCATCAATATGGCGAGTTGGTCTTTAAGTTCACCTTCCGTCGATAAGAACTTTTCCTCTACCGGCAATTGCAACGTAAACCCCAATGCCGACACGCCACGGGGAATGATGGAGATTTTATGCACCGGCTGGCCGGTCGGCACATGTTCGGCGACCATCGCGTGTCCGGCCTCGTGGAAAGCGACCCGGCGCTTCTCCTCGGGATTTAAGACCCGGTTTTTCTTTTCCGGACCGGCCAATATGCGATCGATAGCCGCCTCGAAATCTTCTTTTTCGACTTTATCGTGACCGACCCGCGTCGCCATAATCGCCGCCTCATTGGCTATATTGGCAAGGTCGGCGCCGACCAGTCCCGGCGTACGCCTGGCAATGACTGACAGGTCAATGTCTTTAGCCAGCGTCAGCGCTTTGGTATGCAATTTAAGAATCTCGACACGGTCGCGTAAATCCGGTTTATCGACAACAATCTGCCGGTCGAAACGCCCTGAACGCAGCAGCGCTTTATCAAGCACTTCAGGGCGATTGGTTGCCGCCATCACGACTACGCCGACCGAGGTATCGAAACCGTCCATTTCGGTCAGCAGCTGGTTCAGGGTCTGTTCGCGTTCGTCATGGCCGCCGATCATCACCGGGCCGCCGCGTGTGCGTCCAATGGCATCGAGTTCGTCAATAAATATGATGCAGGGCGCTTTGCTCCTTGCCTGTACAAAAAGTTCGCGCACTCTGGCTGCCCCCACGCCGACAAACAGTTCAATAAACTCAGAACCGCTGATATTAAAGAACGGCACCTGCGCTTCCCCTGACACGGCGCGCGCCAGCAGGGTTTTCCCGGTTCCGGGCGGCCCTACCAGCAACACGCCTTTGGGCATCCGTCCGCCTAATCTCTGGATTTTTTCCGGCGACCTTAAAAAATCGATAGACTCGTTAAGTTCCTGCTTGGCACTATCGGCACCGGCCACATCATCAAAGGTAATCTTGGCTTGGGTGTCCTGATGTATGTGAATTTTGTCGCCCAAATTAAGGAAAGACTGCGCACCGCCGGCCGTAGTGCGGCGTATGACCCATGACCAGATGAATACCAGGATCAACATCGGGATGACCCAGTTGAAAAACAGGTTGGTTAGCCAGTTCTCGCTGCTCCTGACCACGAAATCAACTTTGTTCTGCTCCAGCATTTGGGCAAGATCGTTTTGCCACAACGGAACCGTCATGAAATTTTTAGCCGGCTGTTTCGGGTCGTCAGACTTGATAACGCCGGTAATAAACCGCTCGGTTACCACCGCCTTATCAATTTTCGCGTCTTTGACCAGCTTGATAAACTGGCTGTACGGAATCTCGTCGCGCTGCACTTCCTGAACGCTGTTAATAAAGGTCAGCATCAGGATTAATAACAGCGCAAAGAGAATAATTTTTCCTTGCCTGAGACCGGCAGTTTTTTGATCCGGCGACTTATTGAGTTCCCGCTCCGGCTCCTGTTTGGAAAGATAGCCCCAACCAGTCATCAATAAATTTTTCAGGTAACCAAAAAAATTACCCAGCAACGTGAGCACCGTCTTAATAATATTGCTCTTTGGCTCATCCATAATGATGGTGCCTTGCCTTGGCTCTCCGATTTTGAAAATGAGCTACCGTCTGATCCAGGATGGAAACAATCTCTTCACATTCGATAATATTCTTACTGCCGGCAAGAATATGATTAGCCAGTTTGGTGATTGCGGCCCAGTTTTCATCATTATTTACAAAGTTAAATGCGACGGTAAACAACTCATCCAATTTTTCATCTCTTTGCTGTTTATCGGCAGAGAAACTTTGTAAATATTCATTAACCAGCGCAAGATCGGAACTGCCGCCATAATTTTTTAATGCTTTCAGATTAACTAACTGATGATTAAATAACTCGTCATCGGTAGCTGCGACATATTTTGCTT
>JBAQYH010000598.1:0-2129 GCA_049299935.1 Methylobacter sp.
ACCCAAAGCCTTCTCCGTCGGGGATTTCTTTCTCGTCGGGGGAGATCATGTGCGGGGCGTTAGGTTGTGCGGCCAGCTCGCGCAGCGTTTCGCGCATTTTATGCAACAGCCGGGCGGTACGGCGTAAGCGGGCGAATTGGCGCAGCCAGGCGTTGCCGCCTTCCGCCAGGTATAACGAGCGGATCAGCGGCTCGCCGTCGATCAGCGCATCGGCCAAGGGACCGGTTTGCACGACTTTGTCGCGATAGCGCGGCGCTTTGCACCAGGTATAGCGATCGGAATGGGGCTGATAATCCGGTATCGTCTGCCCCTGAAACGGATGACGGCCGCCGGTATAGGGCTGAAACCAGGAATAGCGCACATGTTCGGTGATTTCGGCTTGCTCGAAGAGCTCGATGTCGCCGGTATCGCCATTGAGGAAACCGGCCCGGAACAAATGCTTGCGTTGCGGAGGAAAAGTCCCCGCATCGTCCGGGTCGTCGTAAGAGCCGTAACTGAGCATATGCGGCGTGCCGAAACCCAGATGATGCAGGCCGATGTCGCGGCTCATCAGCGTGAACAGCCCGATCGCGCTGTCTGCGTGGGCGTCCTTCGCAGTCAGCCATGCGAAGAATTCGTCGGCGGATTCCAAAGCCAGCCAGGAATCGAGATCCGTGCCGATAATGTCCTGTTCGAACCAGCGGGTCGCTTTGTTGAGGATCGACAGGCTGTCGATAATGTGGCGGCTACTCGCCGGCGTAGTCACACCGCCCGGCAACATATAAGACGAATGCGGCCACTGACCGCCAAACAGCGCAATAATTTCAACGAGATGACGCGAATGTTCGAGCGCGCCGCAGTGAACCGAGCCTTTGAACGGTAGGAAAGCGGTGCGCGCTTTTTGATAAAACGACCTATGCTCGTATTTGGGATGGCAAAAATCCGCAGTAAAAAATAAAAAAGATTGCCGCAAATCGCTTTGCACCGTCTCGGCCATCAAACACAAATTGCGGATACGAATGGCTGCGGGCGGCACAGGAATATTGCCTACGCTTTCCAATGCCAGCACCGCTGCAGTCAACTGCGCGGTACCGCAGATGCCGCAAATACGCGGCGTGATGACCAGCGAGTCTTTGGGCTTGCGGCTTATCAGGATTTGTTCGAAACCTCTATACATAGAGCCTATACAGCGGGCATCGACAACTTTGTCGTCTTCCAGTTCCAGCTGGAACTCAAGATCGCCTTCGACCCGGTTAAGGTCGATTTGAATGATTCTTCCGGACATCGGTTAAGGATCCATGGTCTTGTTCAGCACCCGGTCGGGCGCCGCTTCGTGGGCCAGGCTTTTGTAAGCCATGTAATTGGCCCGTTCTACGCCCAATGGCAGATGTACCGGAATGGTACCGATTTTCTCGGTGTGAAACAGGTCCTGATCGTGAGGAAAGTCGGGAGATGTGCAGCCGAAACACGGTACGCCTGCACGGGTCTTGCTGCTGCGGCCATTCCACAGCTCAGTATTACAGATAGCCATCGTGACCGGACCTTGGCAGCCCAGGTTAAAGAACATGCACGCTTTGCCGCCGAACGCGGTTTCTTCCACGTTGTACTCATGATATTCGTTGCGGGTGCAGCCTTGGTGCACAGTGGTATTGAAAAAGGCCTTGGGGCGGTTGATAGGGTCGAGTTCTAGCGGAAGCCCGGATGCCAGCATGGCCAGCGTTTTGGTCATCGCATTGGGGTGTGCAGGACAGCCCGAGATATTGATGACCGGCAGGCCTTTTCGCGAGCGCCATTCGATCGGCAACAAACCGCCTGGAAATTGTTTGTCGAACTGCAAGCCGAGACAGTCGGTCGGATTAGGCGGTGCGGCATGAACGCCGCCGTATGCAGCGCAAGTGCCCATAGCGACTACGTATCCGGCCTTTTCGGCCAGCTGGCTGATCAGGCTCATTTTGGAACGGCCCCGATACGGATCGTACATGCCTGAGCCGTTGGGCCCGGTGATGATGCTGCCTTCAACGCATAAAATGTCGAGAGCCTGCTGATCGGCGAGGATCGCCTCGATCAAAGTGTCCAATCTGCGGGCCGGTTCTATGGACAGGGACGGTTGCCAAAGCATCTCGATGTTGTATTCATCGACGAGTTCTTCC
>JBAQYH010000599.1:0-3271 GCA_049299935.1 Methylobacter sp.
AAGCCCGTGAGGGGCGCGGCAGGGATGCCGCGCGTCAGCAGAGGGGCAGGAGCCCCTTCTGCTGACCCTCGATAAAAGCGAGGAGCACAGGAAGCAAGCGGCAACCGGGTCGCCTTTTCTTTGGTTACTTTCTTTTGGCGAAGCAAAAGAAAGTAACTCGCCTTCGGGTGCGACAACCCGATTCAAATAACCGTCGCGCTAGCGACACCTTTAACTGCGTAACATCAGTGAATAACAGAGCTGGACTATGTTGGGTATGATCTTTACCAGACATCGAATAAGCACTTATTTACAAATCGCATTTCAAACCGTTGCAATGCTTTGCCGGTTTCCTGAAGTTTCTTTTTGATTGACGTATAATTTGACAAACGGCAAGAAAGGGGTATTAGTACCTTTCAAACCACTTAAAAAACCAGGGTGCCCTTCATAAACCATTTTCCACCATCAATAAAAGTCATGTGCCGGACTAATCAAATCATGGCGATAGCAAGTTTAGAGGTTGTAGATTATGGATAAGATCAATATGCCGAAAACTGACGAACGTAGAGGTTTTTTTCGAATTGACGATGAAGTTAATCTGTTTTACAAAAAAATAGACGCAAAACTGGTGACCGAACCGCATCATCTTAACGACAATATTTTGAATAACTGTTCATTGTCTACAGCGCTGGAAATGGTGGCGCAGGATTCGGCCGCGATATTGCACCGGCTGGACAAAAGCCACCCGGATGTGGCGGATTATTTAAGGTTAATCGATACTAAAATCGATCTTCTTGCCCAGGCTATCATGATGCAGGGCTTTCAGTTCAAGGAAAACGACACCCGTAACGTTAACATCAGCGCAACCGGCATGGCTTTTAACTGCGAGGAAGCGCTTAATGAAGGCGATTATCTGGAAATCAAATTGCTGCTGGTATCCAGCATGGCGGTCATCGTGACTTACGGCAGGGTTGTTTATCGTAAAAACAGTCCGTCAAACGATAACCGATACCCTTATTTCGTAGGCGTCGACTTTATTAATATGAAAGATGAAGACCGGGAATTGCTGATTAAGTATGTGGTCAAAAAGCAATTGCAGCAAATCAGGGATAAGAAACAGGACGTTAATAAATCTTGAGCGGTTATGTGAATATTTCAGATAAACAAAAAATCATTCTTACCCTATTGGCTGACGGTGAGTTCCATTCCGGCACTGAATTGGCCGACGCGCTGGGTATCAGCCGTTCAGCGGTCTGGAAACAGCTGAACGGCTTAGCCGACTTGGGACTCTCGCACTCGGCAGTCACCGGTAAAGGTTACCGGCTGGACAACCCGCTGGAGTTGTTGAACGCGTCGAAAATCAATGAAGCGGTCAACGGCCAGGCCGGCGCATTAATCTCGTCGCTCGAAATTCACGATCAAATCGATTCCACCAACCGTTATTTAGTGGAACGCGCCCAAAACAATGCCCCGTCCGGCGCCGTCTGTTTTGCCGAGTATCAGACAGCAGGCAAAGGCAGGCGTGGGCGGCAATGGGTTTCGCCTTACGGATGCAATATTTACCTGTCGATACTCTGGCGCTTTCAGCAAGGGCCTGCCGCCATTTCAGGTTTAAGCCTCGCTATCGGCGTGGCGGTCATCAGGGCTTTAAAACAGCATCAAATAAACGATATAGGCCTTAAATGGCCTAACGATATTTACAGCCAAGGCAAGAAACTGGGCGGCATCCTGGTTGAGGTCTCGGGCGAGACTGACGGCCCGTGCTGCGCGGTTATCGGTCTGGGATTGAATTTGTTCTTACCGGAATCGGAAGCTGAAACCATCACCCAAGCCTGGACCGATTTACGTAAAATCACCGGACAAACCCGGCTGTTCAGGAATAAATTGGCAGGCACCCTGTTAAACCATCTGCTGCTTGTTATTGCCGAATACGAGAACGTCGGCATCAGAGCGTATCTCGATGAATGGCGCTCTTACGATTGCCTGATCGGCAAGCCTGCAACCCTGTTTATCGGCCAGCAGCAATTTGCGGGCATCGTTCGCGGTATCGACGATAACGGCATGCTCTTGATTGAACGTCCCGATCGCAGCGTGCAGACCTTCGCTTCCGGCGAAGTCAGTTTTAACGGTTCGGCGCTGCCATGAATTTGCTGATTGACATGGGCAATACCCGACTAAAGTGGGCGGTTACGACGGCAGGCCAAATTATTCCCGGCCAGTCCCTGCTTAATACCCGAATTAACCGGGATGAACTTATCAGGCTCTGGAAAGGCGCCTATCGTCCCAGACGGATTGTCGTTTCCTGCGTGAGTGCAGGCCGGCTGCTCGAACTGGTCCAATCGGTAGCGCGTGAACTATGGCTCGATGTCGATATTATCCTGGTTAAATCTCAAGCGCAGGCGTTTGGCGTAATTAACGCTTACCAGCAGCCGGAAAAACTGGGCGTTGACCGCTGGCTATCGTTAATTGCCGTTTGGCAGCAATATCAAGCTCCGGCTTGCATAGTCGATTGCGGAACGGCAATTACCGTGGATGTCATCGATGCCGGCGGCAGGCATCAAGGCGGCCTGATTAGCCCCGGCTTGACGCTGATGAAAAAAGCCCTGGGCCAAGGAACCGAAGCGCTGCCATTCAACGAATCAAGCCATGCATTCGGTCTGGCTAATTATACCGAGGCGGCAATTTACAGCGGCGCCTTAGCGGCGGCCATCGGTTTGATTGAGCACGTGCAGGCAAAACATCTCGACCATAAGCAGCTGATTTTAACCGGCGGCGATGCCGAACTTATCGCCGGACAGCTTAGTATTGCATCTATCGTTGACCCGGATTTGGTGCTGCGGGGATTGTTATGCGTTTTGGAGGGGCATGTATGAAGATTTTGGTTCTTCTGGCCGTATTGGCCAATGTCGTGGTGTTTATGTGGGAGTTCAGGCACGGTGCGTCGGACCGGGGCCTCAAAACTTCGCAGCAGCATGAACCGATTGTATTGGTCAGCGAGTTGAAAGCCGACCCGCCGGTTTTAGATACTGATTTCACGTCATTGTATCCACCGGGTTTGGATCCCCGGTCCGATAATTTATTAACCGAGCAACCCGTTCTTGCAGACTTCTAGGCAACTGCCCCGCTTACTGTTGAGACTCATGTTAATCGGCTTAAAGATGGAGTGCGGGCTTTGCCTGCAAGTTTTCCTCGTTCCCACGTGCTACGTCACCACCATTAAGTTAAGGAAACGTCATTAAAATAAAAATTGAACAAAGTTCTAGCCGCTGTAGGGCGTGCCGCGCGCGCCTTT
>JBAQYH010000600.1:0-3484 GCA_049299935.1 Methylobacter sp.
CTCCTCCAGACCGCCGACCTCCAACTTTTCCTCTTTAATATCATCCTGATACGCCGACTGAAACGACTCAACAGCCTCAACCGAAGGTCTCGCCGCCATCATCGGCGCCATGTCCTCAAACACCAAATCATCAACCGTAATCTCGTCGCCGGCCCGTAGAATAAGAGCCCGCTGCACCACATTATCCAGTTCCCTGACATTACCAGGCCAGCTGTAAGCCAGTATTTTCTCAGCAGCCTTTTTGTCAAGCCCAGGCACAATTTGGCCGCTTATACTATGCCGCTGCATCAATTCCTGCGCCAGCGGCAAAATATCGCCCGGCCTGTTGCGTAACGGCGGAATATTAATAGGGAACACACTAAGACGATAATATAAATCCTCGCGGAAGCCCCCCTGTTCCACTTGTGCTTTTAGCTTCTGGTTAGTGGCCGCCAAAATTCTGACATTCAGTTTGATTTTTTTTGAACTGCCCAGGCGCTCCACTTCCTTTTCTTGCAGCACCCGCAATAATTTTGCCTGTAAGCCCAAGTCCATCTCGGCTATTTCGTCCAGCAGCAGGGTACCGCCCTGCGCTTGCTCGAATTTCCCCGGCATGCCCTGAACGGCTCCGGTGTAGGCGCCTTTCTCATAACCGAATAACATCGCTTCCAACATGTTTTCGGGAATTGCCGCGCAATTCACAGCGATAAAAGGCCCCTGATAATACGCAGAGTTCTGATGAATATATTGAGCAATAACCTCTTTGCCGGTTCCGCTTTCGCCCTGCAACAATACGGTAACATCCGTTTTAGCAACCTTGGCAGTCAGCGCATAGAGCTTTTTCATGCTTTCGTCCTGCACGACCCGCTCATCCTCCGCGGTATTGGCCGCCGCCGGATTGGCTACCACATAATCCGCTACCTTGCTGACCAGCGCCTCTGCATCGAACGGCTTGATAAGATAATCGGAAGCGCCCGCCTGCATGGCTTCGACAGCCTTGGGAATAGTTCCGAAAGCCGTCATCAGCAGCACCGGAGTTTCCGAATATTTTTGCTGCATATTTTTCAACAATTGAAAGCCGTCCATAACCGGCATCTGCACATCGCTGACGACCAGTTTAAACTGGCCATGTTCCAGCTTGACTAATGCTTCAGTACCGTTACGGGCGGAAACCACGCGGTAGCCGCCTATCTCCAGCGTATCGCAAAGCGCTTCGCATAACGACAGATCATCCTCAACAACCAACACATCATACTGTTTCATGACTCAGCTCCCTTTGTTGATGATGATTCTTACCGGACAAATCTGCCTGGAACAGATTTGCATTTACCCGAAGGGCATCAGGCAGGATAGCCTGATGTGAAAAACCGCCCGGCAATAAACTAAATGACTGATTGATACAGGGCAGGACTATCGAAAAGACCGTGCCCAGCCCCGGCTCCGACTCGACCTGGATACGTCCGCCATGAGCCTTCACTACACTATCCACGACCGCCAACCCCAAACCGGTACCATGGGCCTTGGTAGTGAAAAACGGTTCAAAAATCCGCTGGCATAACTCTTTGTCAATGCCCGGGCCGTCATCCTTAATCACAATCCTTAGATTACAATCGTCAAGCTGAACCACCGAGATCTGTACACATCCAACCTGCCCTACCGCATCGACCGCATTATTCAATAAATTAAGCAGCGCTCCGCGCAATGCATTTTCATTTCCCAGCATTGCATCGTCTTGCACTTCATTAACAATCTGCAAATCAATCCCGCCGCTGCCGGTATATTCTTTTACCGCTTCCCTGAGATGATTTAACAGCTCGGCCAATGAAAAAGTCTCCATCGCCAAGCGTCCGTCTTTGGCAAAAATCAACATATCGTTAACCTGCCTTTCCAAATATTGCAGACGTTCAAGAATTTTTTGTGAAAACCGTTGCCGCTTTTCATTATCCAGTGCCGGGCTGCTCATTTGCGAAGCATAGAGTATTGCGGTTGCCAACGGCGTCCTGACCTGATGCGCCATACTCGCGACCATTTCGCCCATGGCCGATAACTGCTTTTGCTGATTCAGCATATCCTGCAAGTTGCGCATCTCACTGACATCCGACAGCAAAATAATTTGTCCCGAATTGCTGGAATCGCTGCATGCAACATCCCGGCTGACAGTCATATTCACCCGTTTGCCGTTTCTCAATTGCCGCTCATGATGGTTGCCAAAAACGGGAATCAGGCTGCGGGCAACAACATCGAGCCAATCCTGGCCGACCAGCGGTTCGCCTAAAAAGTCCGTCGCTACCGCATTGCAATCCAAAACTTTGCCGTCCACATCCAGCACAATAACCCCGGCGGGAAGCGCCGCCAGTATTTTTTCTAAGCGGCTGGCAAGCTTTTCTTTTTCCTCAAGAGTTTTAAGCCGTTCACTATGGGCAAAGGCAAGTTCGCCGTGTAGTTTAGCAACCTGTTCTTCCAACCCTTGGTAAGAAACAGATAAATTATGGGACAGTTCATTAAAAATGCGGAACGCATCGGTGAGCTGCTCGGTTTTCTGCTTTTTCTGAATATTCATGTCTGATCTCTACAACTTAAACTTAATCGAGATAAAAACAAGCAAAAAACAGACCAATCATTAATTTATCTATTTTTCAATACCTTAGCATTCGCCGCCAAAATATTGACTTTTAACACTACCGCTGCAAATCATATTTCCTCAATTTTTCAACCAGCGTTGTACGCCTCATATTCAAACGCTTGGCGGCATGCGCTACCACCCCGCTACATTCGTTTAACGCTTGACGTATCAAATCGATCTCCAAATCATTCAAATATTCTTTCAAATCTATACCCTGCTCCGGCAACTGCGCTAAAGTACCTGTAGCCCCCTCAAAAGCACCGATAACTTCAATTTGATCGGACTCGGGCTGATCATTCTCTTCCGCATCAACCGCTTCGGTATCGTCAATAATTATTTCTTCCGAAACCTTGTACTGCTGGAATTTTTCCGGCAAATCAGCCGCATCGACCAGTCCCTTGGGATTAATGATAGCCAATCTTTCAATCAAATTTGCCAGCTCCCTGACGTTACCCGGCCACTCATGTTGCATCAGCACGCCTAATGCCGCATTGGTCAGGCGCACTGAGCCGCGGTTGGACGCTTCCATGCGGGCAATAAGATCATTCACCAACAAAGGAATGTCCTCGGCCCTGTCCTTTAAGGCCGGGATTTCAATAGGAAAAACATTTAAACGGTAAAACAGGTCTTCCCTGAACCGGTTTTCTTTAATCTCATTTTCCAGATACCGGTGCGTTGCGGCAATAACCCGCACATCGCAATATATGGTTTTATTGCTGCCCACGCGCTCAAAGGTACGTTCCTGCAATACGCGCAATAACTTGACCTGCATGGCAAGAGGCATATCGCCGATTTCATCCAGGAACAGAGTACCGCCTTCCGCCATCTCAAAACGCCCTTGGCGTGCGCTCAAAGCCCCGGTAAACGCCCCTTTTTCATGAC
>JBAQYH010000601.1:0-2740 GCA_049299935.1 Methylobacter sp.
GGCTGAAACGTCGCGCCATGGGTAATCAATCATCGGGCGCATCGCGAACTTTCGTGGTCGCGGATAACGCCCAGACGGTGTACGCACTGGCAGCCGGTGCGGTCGACCACGCCATAGCGGTCGGCACCATACGCCGCAACATGCCCGATCCCGTGCCGGTCATGGTGCTTGGCCGCTTGGCTGTCGACCGCAGCCATCACGGCATGGGACTCGGTGCTGATTTACTCCAGGATGCGATATTGCGTACCGTGCGTCTGGCTCAAGAAATCGGGATACGCGCATTGGTCGTACATGCCTTGCATGACCAAGCCAGAAGGTTCTATACGCATCACGGATTCAGCGAGTCCGCCATTGATCCGCTGGTTCTCATGCTGCGGATCCGATTGGGCTCGTAGCGCTTCCACGTTCTGCGCGGCAGAAAATATTTCTTGCCATTATGTAACTGCTCAGGGGGCAGGGGCTAGGGGCTACGCGAGGACGACTGGTGGTGAAATCCAACATGTTTCCGCGTTCCAGAGCTTCTTTTGCACTGCCAGGAACGCGGAGACGAGATTGCCTTTTCGTGTTCCCGTTCCCGCGTAGCCCCTGATCCCTAGCTCCTGAGTAGTTACGCCATTATTTCCTCGGTGCATCCTTCGGAACTATTGCCTCAGTAATGCCACCATATCTCTGGCCGTGACAATACGGGTGCATTCATGGCGCTTGAGGATGAGCAAATCGTTTTTGTCGCCGGTGACCAAATAATCCGCTTCCGTCACCTGGGCAACCGTCAGCAAAAAATCATCATCAGGGTCGGGAGACCTTTTCACCAATGGCAAGGGATCGCACATCACCGCCAAACGGCGAATATCGTTGACCATGCGCCCAATTTCGCTGGGTTTGATTCTCGCCTGAAAAAAAGGGCGGCGGGAAACCCGGTTCAACTCTTCCAGTTGCCGTTCGGCAGAAGCAAGATCAAAACGCCCATGCCGCCATTCCTCGTAGAGTCGATCCGGCGGCGTACCCCGCACCATCAAAGCCGAAAGCAGAATGTTGGTGTCGAGAATAAGGCGCATCAGGTTTTCTTGGCGCAAGGCTGGCCGCGCATCTCGGCGCGGACATCGCGGACGGCCTCATCGATCATCGCCTCCATCATCTCGGCTGAAATGTCCTGATTGCGGTCTTTGACGGCTTGCGCCGTGCGATCCAGCATCCGCCAGCGCACGGCATCCTCGACAAATTTCGACAGGTCGCCCTTTTTCATGCCCTGAGCCCCCAGAAACCCACGCAGTGAAAGATCGGTTTCGGAAGAAACCTTGATCGTCCAACGAATTGCCTCACCCATTGCTTATGCTCCTATAAAAAAGGGGGCGGATTTATTTATTGCCGTCCCTATCAAAGATGCAAGATAGCACGAAAAATAAATCTGTCCCCTTTTTCCGCCTAGGATGAGCCGCTGACAGGTGGCGCATCAATCGCAGGTGGTGCGGAATTTCGCGACCGATGCGCCTCGTTCCTCGGCACATCCTACAAGCTGAGGTTTCATAGGATAATCAGAAATTATTTGACCGCAATCCGTCGAACCACCTTTTTTGGTGGGCGATGGCATAGGCGAAGGTGCCGCGATGATTGGCTTCCGGGCCGGCGGGGAATGCGGATGTTTCTCCGCCTCCCATTAGCGTCTGGTAAGCGACGGGCAGCTTTGCGATGTACTCTGGGATGACTTCGTCTTTATCGCCATAGTAGGTATGCAAAGGTGTTTTGCTGCGCCAGCGGTATGACTGGTTTTCCTGAATCTGTTTCCAGATGGGGCTATTTCCTATCGAGCCGGCATCCATGAATTCCGTTTTCAGGAATTGCTGTAATCTGGCGGGCGTTTTGTCGTAAAAGTTTTCCCATGTGATCTTATTCAGGTAAAGCTCGCTTGCTACCTGTTGAAACTCGGGTTTGATAGCCGAAGCCGCCGTTCCTGCCATGCCGTAGTATTTTTCGTAGGCATTTAACTGCACGGCTAAAAGTCCGGGTAAATATTCCGCGTCTATATCCGCGGGGGCGTGTATCCAGCGATTCATCAGGGCGTACAAATCGGTGGGGGCGCTGGCAATCGCCGCGGCGCTCACCTTGATGTCCATGCTTTCCAGTTTATTCAGGAATACCAGAGTATTCCACGATCCCTGCGACCATCCGCTCAGAAACAGGTCTCCCATCCTGAATCCGAGTTCGGAACTCACTTTCAGCGAGGCGCGCAGCATGTCCAGGCAAGCTTGCTGTGTACTGGCTTTAACCAGATAGGCATCCGTTTCCGTTGCGGCGGATTCGCCTTTGCCGAAGTAATCCGCGCCAATCACGGCATACCCCTGCCCGGCGAACTGCGCAATCATCAGGCGCGTTTCCCCCGAGTCTTCAGGGTTGGATGGCACTTCGTGGTTGGAAAAAATGGTGCCATGCTGATACGAAACAACGGGCATGGTTGGGATGGTGTTTTCGCCGCGTTCGGGCTTGATGCCAACGGGTACTGCAATCAAGCCGGATGCGACGGTTGGACGGTTGCAATCTTCCGGGATGAACGAGGGGTAAGTGATCCGGTGGAGGTTTACGGCGTAGCGCGCCTTCGGAAATCCGACGGGAGCGAGTGCTGTCGATAAAAAATCATATAATTCCGTCGTCAGGATTTCATCCAGCCTGCGAGTATCGTAGCTATCGATCAGCTCGCATGTCGCGCGGGAAAAATCGGGAACAGGCGGTTCCACGGGGGATGCGG
>JBAQYH010000602.1:0-4590 GCA_049299935.1 Methylobacter sp.
ATGTATAGATAGAACATAACATCGCGAAACCAATTATTACAGCTCGCCTTTTAATTGGAGTTCGAACGAACAGTGAGTAACCCACCGAAAAAATAACAATCGTGACCATATTTCTTTCTGACGTTAGCCCACCCAACACCCCAAATAGAAGCGCCAAAAGAAGATAACGATGCGATTCAATAACAACGTTAGTATCAACCTTAAAATACTGGTGCAGATGCAATACATATAACAGTGCGAAGGGGATAAAAAATCTGTCTGTATAAAACTGCCCACCACTTGAAATTTGCCATGCAGGGTGAATCATACAAATTGCCGCCGCCACAATAGAAACCGCAACAGATACACCGGATTTTCTAAGAAAAAAATAGGCCACGCAGGGAATGATTGCAAAAGCCAGAGCCATAAATACCGAGAGCGCTTTTAACGCGCCTATCTTCGATGCAAAGGGGGCAATCAGATACAGAATGATGTATGCATGCAGAGATGACAGCCAATTGTATGGGTCTGAGGTAAACATTCCCGCCACCAAATCGTGTTGGCAGTAAACCGCAAGTGGCACAGTAGCTAATTTTATCACTGCCCAGTTTTGAGCCAATATCTCACTTGTTGGCGGCAGACCCTTAGCCAAATTCGAAACCACTTCGATTAAAAATGCCGTATCACCGTAACTGTAAGGCATCATCGACTTGTAATAAGCAAACAACAACCCAAACAGCAAAGTCGTTAGCAGATAGACAACGACAGATTCCGTTATCTTAATCTTGCTTGTGAGAGTATTTCTCATTAGATGGACCTGTTATTTAAAAGAAAATTTTGAAGTAATCCAATACATCAGCAAGAATAATAATATATCTGAGGCAGCCTTCGCGTAAATTGGATTAGGCAATGTGAACATAATGCTATACAAAACGGTGGAAGACATTGGCGTATAGAACAGCGCTAAACCGAAATATCTAACAGCATGCTTTCCAATATCTTTCCGCTCCTTGATCGAATAGGTGAAGTGCCGATGTGCAAAGAAACCAAAGATTGCGGCGATGATTTTAATCAGGGCATTGGCCACCACAGGTGCGTAAGCCAAACTTATCAGAAGAATGTAGCCCCCAAAATCTATACCGTATGCAACTCCTGCCACTATTCCATATCTTAGAAAAACGATTCTGTTCATTTTTTGGTGAATTCCGTTACGACAAATCCTGCTTGCATATCATGTCTCGACGATCTTTAATTTTTCTGGCCGGCACTCCCACATAAATAGAGTATTCTTCTGTATCTTTGGTGACTACCGCATTAGCACCGATTACTGTCCCCTTGGACAAGGTAATTCCGGGCATGATAACTGCACCTGCGCCTATCCATACATCATCATTTATCACAATTTTCTTTGGTATTGTTAAACGTGAAAATATAGGCGGCTGAGCAGCATTGATTGGATGTTCGCCTGATGAAATCGTGACATTGTTGCCTATCAATACATGATTCCCAAGTTGAATGCCTCCTACGCCATTAATATAAGTGCCGCTATTGATGCCAAGGTGTGTCCCTGAAACTATTCGTTCAGCATGAATAATTGTGACTCGTGGCTGTATCCAGGCAAATCCGTCTATTTGCTTAAAAAATAGTTTGCTGGCGCTGGCGCGTAAAGCGACGCCCAAAATGGTCGGCACAACCGACAACAATCCCATAACCAGGGATTCCAATTCCAATCTAACTATGGTTGATAGCGAATAACAACGCGCTTTCCCAATTAAAAATTTTATGTATTCCATGTCTAACCCAATCGATTTCGGTCATGATCGTTACTAATAAATATCTTGCTCGATCGTATACGCAAGTGAAGTGCATATCTTGGAATGTTGGCAATATCATAGCCAAGAAACGCCAACACCAATTGCATCCCCATAAGAATAGGTAAAGCCGCCAGCATAACAGTGCCTGCTGGGGTAGCAACGCCTTCCTGTGCTGACTCAAACCAGTGATACCCTCCAAAACCGGTACCCAACAAAAGCAGAAGCAGCCCCACCGGCAACTCTATCGAAGCCAATGATAAGTCTCGTAAATAATAATTATAAAAAATCCGCTTCATGAAATTCCGTGAATGCTTGAAGAGGAATTCGCCAATGATTTTCGATATTTTTAAGTTGCTGACTTCATCGCCATACTTTGCATCTATCGGCACATCGATCACTACGGCGCGCAGTGTGTTGAGCCTAAACAGCATGTCGGTCTCAAAGAAGTAGCGGCGGCTAATTTTTCCAAATGGCAAATGTTTTGCGACATTAGCGTGGATCGCAGTGTAACCGTTGGTAGGGTCGAACAAATCCCAATACCCCGAAGACAGTTTTGTCATCAATGACAACACGGCATTGCCGAACAGTCGCACCTTGGGCATAGCATGAATTTCTTCGAGATCAAAGAACCGGTTGCCCTTGGTATAGTCCGCTTCCCCCGCAAGAATGGGGCCGACAAAACTTAAAATCAGGGAAGGATCCATCTGGCCATCGCCATCGATTTTAACGATGACCTCAGCGCCATCTGCAATCGCAGACCGGTAACCTGTCATCACCGCACCGCCTACACCTTGGTTGCATTCGTGATAAACAACCCGAACGCGCTGATCCAGACAATGCGCCTCAACGTGTTTGCCGGAGCCATCCGGACAGGCATCATCTATAGCGTAGATTCGCCACACCTCATTCCCGATACTGGCGATTACTTCCAGAATGTGCCGCGTGACTTTGTAGCACGGAATAACGACAGCGATGCGGCTGTTGCTAAACGAAGTTTGAACTGCTTCTTGGCTTGATGTCGTCATATTCATTGTCGTAGTGAATTACTTTTGAATTCTAAAGGAATTAACGAATGCCCAGTAACATATACCTCTGCATTAACGGTATTTGGCGGGGCCGCCACTTCCATTGCATGTTCAGACCAAGTTGGCGTGCACTCAAAGGTCTTAATATCTGTGCTGATAAATTGTCCACTAGTATCGAACCAGTTAATCTGAACACGGCCCAATGTCGGCTCTTTCGCACATCGAGCGCTAACAGTATTTAAATAACGTCGGCCAGCTGTAACTGCCACTCTTTGGGTTAAAGGGGAATCAACACCTGCCAGGATAACTCCTGTGTTTGCATCATATTTTGTGTTGGCCGCCAAAACCCAACCGTTGATAGAGGTAAAATCCGGATTGGTCAGCAACTCGGTCTTAAAGTCATGATTGATTTTAATTTTTCGGACACTAAACGGGCCATATTCTGCAATCTCCTCAGTTGCCTTTTCAATAAGAGCTTGTTTTTTTAAGCCATCCTCGCCAGGGCAACAATTAACGCCATTCCAATTCGAGTCCAGGATGACATAAGTGACGCCCCGCTTCAGTAAAACATCTGCGACATCCTGCTCTGCATGGATTGAAAGGACTTCTCTATGAAACACAAAATTATACCAACACGGGTACAGCGCATCCCCCGAAATCCCTGCCGCTAACGGCTCAGCAAAGACCGCAACCGGGGTTTGTTCTACATTAAGCTGATTGACTAATTTAACCGCACTTTTAATTGGCACTCGAGCCTGCAAATACCGCTCCCTGCTGGATTGACCTGGAATCGATTCGAGAGCAAAATCCCGATAAAATGCGCCCGCATTAAAAAAAAGAAGATTTAAAACCACGGTAATTACTGCCGCAACACCCCATAAATGCCTGCTCGGCGGCCTCGCCGAAAGTGCTGAGCCTAACGCAACCCCCGCCGCAGCTATCAACATTAGCAATGAAGGAAAAGCATATCTTAAATAGCTCTGCGAGCTGAAAACTATTGCAAAAGAAAATATTCCAATCAGAAGTACAGCGACAGCCCTAAACCGCTTAAATACAATTAATGTGATAAAAGCAGGAATAAATATCAATAACCATTGAAATCCAGAAGCCCCGGCAGAAGCCTCCAGATATTTTTCTGATGCAAATGTCACACTATAAATAACGTCCCATGTAATGCCTAAAGTATATAAAGGATTATAATGATTTGCGGTAGTGACGTAATAAGGCGATTGAAATATCTTGTTATACAAAGGAAAAACCGGGTTCCCCACCAGCCACCAAGCTGTCGCATAAGGGATAATGCCAATCGCCAGGAATAAGCTTAAGCCAAGCACCAAACAAGGTAAACCAGCCGCCTTGTACCAAGTCTTGTATCGCCAAGCCAGCAGCAACAGCAGCCCTGGTAATGCTGTAAAAGTCACTGCTTTTGCAGCCAACGCACATCCGAGCAGAAACCCGGCAACAGGCAATTCAAATCTTGGCTTGCCTGAAGTTGAGCAAGAGCTGAGAATCGCCAACGAACCCGCAATAACAAACGATGCCCAAACCGACTCAATATATAAGGTGGAACCCTCAGTAAAAGTCAGCGGCGTAGATAAGAAAATAAGGATAGCCCACCTTGCACCAACGGCTGATCCACCCGCCCACATTACAATGTCACGTACCAGCCGACCCAATACAAAGATAAAGCCGACATTGATTAATCGCGCCGCCTGTTCGTCGGCCAACATGTAACCAATAGAGAAAATCCAGTCGCCCAGCATAGGCATCAC
>JBAQYH010000603.1:0-7044 GCA_049299935.1 Methylobacter sp.
GAATGACGGTCTACCGCAGACACTTGTGTATAACGACGAGCGCTCCGCGTGGGAATGCAGTCTGAACCGCTCTGCGGTTGGGGACGGCGGAGCCTCCCTCACTGGGTTCCCACGCGGAGCGTGGGAACCATAAGAGGAAGTTATTTTTTGTCAAATCCTTAGCCTCCATCCGTTCGTCTTGAGCGGAGCCGAAGAGCGCGAATGCCGGGGTAGAGTGCTTTTATTGCCTCGGCGGTAAAAAAATTCTACGGTTGAAGGCAGGGTAAGCAACAGCGGAATTGTTACAAACAGAACAAAAAACAATCGCAAATCCCAGGGGGTGGTTTTATATAACTCATTGTTAATAGATGTTTTATTATGTTTTTCGGAGGGCCGTAAAAAACTGGATTAATTATTGCTTAAGTAAAAGATACACATACTTAATCATGGAGTTTGCAATGTCTTCCACTGTTTTTTCTGAAATATTAAGCGGTTTGTACGAAAACAAAGTCGTGCCTTATCTGGGGCCGGGGGCGCTTTTCGATGCAACCAACAAACTAACCGGAACTCCGATGCCGGCTGACAGCAATAGCTTGATTTTGGCTATGAATAACGGCGTTCCCATGGCCCCCAAGCTTATGTATGAGTTTCCCAGGGCGGCGATGAATCAGGAACTCAAAAGAGGCAGGAATTTTCTGGGCCAGTTTCTGACTAAATTATATGGCGAAACCGAATGGACACGCGCGGCGGTGCACGATTGGCTGGCGGAATGGAGGCCTGCTTACGTCATCGACATAAATCGCGATACCCAATTGCAAGACAGCTATGCCGATGAAGAGCATACGCTGATTGTCGGCGTCGCAAGAATCAGCGCCAGCCACTTCCGGTTTAAAATATATCACTATGACGGCAGCGACTATTTTGAAATTCCCCAGGAACAGATTGACCACAGATTTCCCATTTTGTTTAAGCCGATGGGTACGCCTAAACCCGAAGCCAATTACATCGCGTCAGATGCCGACTATGTCGATTACATCACCGAATTGATGGGCGGCTTTGCGATCCCCGATTTCCTCAAAGAGTACCGCAAGGGCAAGCAATACCTGTTTGTAGGCATGCCGCTAAACCGGGATTCGGAGCGCATGGTGATGAGCGACATCGTTTATGGCGCCGCAGAGAAAAAAGGCTGGGTTTTGAACAAGAATCCGACCGATAAAGAGCGGCGGTTCTGTCAGAAAATAGGCCTGGAAATAATCGACGCGGGTGTTGAAGATCTGCTGGAAGTCGTGAATCCTGCGTTGCTCGGCGCGGCCTAGAGGCACATTAACCGATGACTCAATTCACTAACCACCGCTTGTTGCTTTACTATAAAGGCGACATCAGCGCCTTGATTCTGTTCGCCCAGCACGGCAACGGCAGCATTTGCTTTCCTGAGCCGTTGCCTGCGTTATCCAGCGCACTGGAGCCTGAAGAGTTCATATCCAACAAAGTCAGCATTCATCCGGCCATGTTGGTCAACAACATTAATCAGCATTTGCAACTGGACAGCGACCTATTGCGCGTCGAACCGGAGTTCAGCGAACAAATCGATACTCCCGGCGGCATTATCACCGTCCACATGGCGCGCTTCATGTTGCTCGATCCGCCGCACAAACTGATGCAAAGCCGGGATTGCCGGATGAGAACCTTGCCGGAGCTGCGCGGCAGGCCGCCTGCGGAAATGGAATTGTTGCGCCGAGCCTATACCAAGGTGATGTAGGCCTGAGATGTTTGATTTTATGGACATGAGCTACGATGAACCCGGCGAGCCGATTGGGTCGGGGCCGTATATCCCGGATGCCGGGGACTGCATGCGTTGCGGCATCTGCGTCAGTAGTTGCCCGACCTTTCGCCTGGTCCAGATCGACGAAGAAACCCCGCGCCGACGCATCCGCACCCTCAGCAAAATCCTGGTTGAAAACCTGCCGATCAGCGCCGATGAACGCCTGCATCTGGATAACTGCCTGCAATGCCGGGCCTGCGAAACCGTTTGCCCAAGCCGGATGGCTTACGGGCAGTTGTTCGATCAGGCTCAGGCACAATTAAAAGTTGTACCGGGTTGGTTGGCGAAACTGGCGTTCAGGCTGATTGAAAACAAGCGCCGGCGCACAAGATTAATGCCTTTGTTGGCCGTTTATCTGAAATCGGGTTTGCAAAAGCCTTTACGACGCACCGGCTTGCTGAAAAAGCTGCATTTGGCGGATGCCGAAGCCTTGCTGGGTAAACCGGCATTGCAGGCATTGGCTGTTTCTTATCCCCCCTGCGGCACGAAACGCGGCCGGCTCGCACTGTTCACCGGCTGTATCGCCGAACATTTCGACCGCGAGACCTTGCAGGCGGCGATTAAGCTGCTCAACGCGATAGGTTACGAGGTGCTGGTGCCGCCGCAACAAGGCTGCTGCGGGGCGATACACCAACACAACGGCCAGCCTGCCGCCGGTTTGGTCGACAACAACATCGCGGTGTTCAACGCATTGGAAGTCGATGCCGTGCTCCACACCGCCACCGGTTGCGGGGCGATGTTAAGCGAATATCAAAGCGGCGATGACGAAGCGGCAGAGCGGTTCCGGCAACGCTTGTGCGACATCAACGAATTTTTGCTGAAACACTGGCCGGACGAGCTGCAACTTAATGCATCCGAGCTGAAAGTCGCAGTCCACGAGCCATGCAGCCAGCGCAACGTGCTCAAAAACCAGCAAGCCGTTTATGCGCTGCTGCAAAAAATCCCCGGCCTAAGCATTGCCGCGCTGGCCGATAACCACATCTGCTGCGGCGCAGGCGGCAGTTACATGCTGACTCATCCCGACAATGCGGGGCAGTTACGGGCTTTAAAGCAGCAAATCATCGCCGCTTCGTCGGCGGATTTGGTGGTTAGCTGTAATTTTGGTTGTACTGTTTTTCTCAACGGCGATAGGGGTAGGGTGGAGCATCCTTTATTGCTGCTGGCGAGGCAGTTGCGATAGGATGATGCACGAGGTCTATTCCATGCATGACCCTCTTTCTTTCGTGGGAACGGATTATTAATACAGTGAAGTATTAAGGAACGGGCATGAAACAACTTGAGCATTTGATTCTCCTCACCCCAACCCTCTCCATCAGGAGAGGGAGCAAGTTGCCGAAGTTATTTCGAACGCATTCCTAAGGAGATGGTTTCGTTTTTCCTCGGTTTCACTATGCTTTATCGAAGGTGCTTGCTTTGCAGAGTAGTAATGTATATTATTTTATACATAATAAGAGAGCATTAATGAATCAAGAAAAAGAAATCCGCTGGGTGGGTTCTTCTTATCAAGACATACTCCAGTTTCCAGTAGAGCCGCGTAAGGAAGCCGGTTTTCAGCTGGGGAAAGTGCAGGCGGGATTAGAGCCCGATGACTGGAAACCTTTTAATGACGTGGGTGTTGGCACCAAAGAAATTCGTATTCGTGATGCTACCGGTATTTATCGTGTGATGTATGTAGCCAAGTTTGAGCAGGCAATCTATGTATTACATTGCTTCCAGAAAAAAACTGAAGCAACAACAAAACATGATAAGGCTGTTGCAGAAACACGTTACCGTGCTGTTGTAAAAGAAATAAAGGAAGCTAAAAATGACTATTGATACTGAAGTCCGCCATATCACCAAACCGGGGGCTAATCTTTTTTTGGAGCTAGGCTTCGATGTAACTGAAGCGGCTCATCTTCAGGCAGAATCACAGCAGCGCATCAGCGACACCATGCTTCTCAAAGAACAGCTCATGGATGAGTTGTCGAGTTGGATTTCAACTAATCATCTTAAGCAAGCAGAGGCCGCCGAAATTTTGATGGTTTCCCGTCCCCGCGTCTCTGATTTGGTGAATAAAAAGGCGAGCAAGTTTACTATTGATGCCTTGGTGAATATGTTGAGTCGTGTCGGTAAGTCGGTCCGGCTTGCTATTGGGTAGCCGGGTAGGGCGCACCTTCTGGGTTTTAATTCTGAAAATTGCATTGAGCATTCCAAAATTCCGTCCACCCTTCGATGGGCTCCGCGAACGGGATTTTGGAATGCTCACTAACTGGGTGGGTCTGTGGAAGCTGTTCCCCCAATTTGACACGCTCAGGACAGGACTCTTCTAAAGAATCCATATTACGGAAAGTATGAAGTTTATGTTTTTTCGTAACTACTCAGCAAATCGAAAATCGCGGAGAGCTTGCTCCCTCTCCATCAGGAGAGGGATATTGTGCTTCGCGCTGAATAGTTACGTTTTTTCTTCGTGCCTTCGTGGTGATTAAAAATGCGTAGCTTTGGTCTCGCAGCCGCCGGTTACTTCCAGTCGGGATGGACGGGGCGGTCATGAGGAAACAACTTAATATATTGAACCACCCGCGGATAATGCGCCAAATTGCGACCGCTGCCGTGCGGCAAGGCGTGGTGCCAGATGACGAAATCGCCGGCAGAACCTGGGACCGGTACCGGCCCCAGGCTTTCCAAATCCTGTTCGCGCGGGTTTTGCTCCGGTGCGAGTCCCTCCATCCATTGCGTTATGCGGTGATGAAATCCCGGCACGCAACGGAAGGCGCCCTGTTCGGCGCTGGTATCGCTTAAATACAACAGGCCCTGGACGCCGAAGGGAACCGGCAGTGCAATACTGACATCCCAATGCAGGCGGCTGGGGCCGGATATATTGATGCCGCCGCGCTCCGGCCGGTTCAAACTGACGCGGTCCACCGTGGCCCACAAGTCATCGGTTCCCCATATCTGTTCAAATGCTTTGCGGATGCGCAACGCGGCGCGGTTTTTATTCAGGGCGGGATGCTGGAATAGCGGCACCCAAAACATGTGCGTTCCGCCGTACCAACTGTCGGGGTTTTGCGGGTCCATGCCGAGAAAATCCCAAATCGCCAATTCGGCTTCCCGGCAGTCCTCTGCGGAAACCGCGTTACGCAGCACCACATAGCCGTTTTCCTGCCAGAACGCCAAGTCCGCCGCCGACAGCACCGGTTCCCGGATGTCTTTATTCTGGATTGGATAGTTACGTCGCGGCTGTTGCAGGTAACGCCTGACCATGTCGTTGAGGCGTTCCACTAGGGCGCGATCAGGGCGTCCGCCGAGCTTTTGGACGATCCATTGTTCGAATGCGGTATAGTCCGGGCGCTGATTGAACAGGTATTCCGGCGGTTCGACGATACCCAGCCCCAGCCCCTGCATCAGGGTGAAATCCAGTTCGTATTCGTCTTGCACGCTGTTCTGATCGAGTAGGCCTTCGACCTCCAGCAGCCGTTTAGACCAATAGCGCCGCAAGTGAAGCACGCCCAACTCACCGGCTTCCATCGAAGAAATGCTAAGTTCAGGTTTTACAGTCACACATTCTCCTTGTTGGTGTTACGAAAGGATAGGGGGGTATACCTAATTATAAAGCCAAATTATCCGAGCTGATTTTTAAACGCACAACGAGTGCGCGGCATAGACGCCACGAAATCCTGTATGACGCAAACCCCGGACGGAGCGATACGGCCTTAAATCATTGTAAGGCACTCAATTGGCGGTAAACAAATATTTGCAATGCAACAGCGCATAGGACTTGTTGACGAAGGAAGCACATCGGCTATGGCTGTTTCAACCGCGCTATTCTATACTGCCTGTCAATGCGTAACTTCTAAGATGATGTCCGGTGAAGAATATCCGGTTCTTTGATTCACCACGAAGGCACGAACGACTGCATGGATGCAGGAGGTAGAGCACCAAAAGTAGGCGCTTTAGGCGATGCAGGAGCAATTGCCGAGAACACGAAGTTTATGTTTTTTCTTTGTGGTGAAAAAAGGGATGAGCTTTCACGGAAATCGCCTAAGTTTTTAAAACTATAGCGCGGAGCAGGGCGGTTACGCTTTTTTTTCGTTCATCACTGGAGCTGTCTCATGCAAAATCAGCAAACACTTACCATCGATGGAAATCAGGCTGCCGCGACGGTGGCGCATAAGCTCAACGAAGTCATCGCGATTTACCCGATAACGCCGTCGTCGAATATGGGCGAATGGGCCGACGAATGGTCGTCCCGCGGTCAGGTCAATTTATGGGGCACGGTGCCGCAGGTTACCGAAATGCAAAGCGAGGCCGGCGCGGCCGGAGCCATTCACGGCGCGTTGCAGGCTGGGTCGATGGCGACGACGTTTACCGCGTCCCAAGGCTTGCTGCTGATGCTGCCCAATATGTACAAAATCGCCGGGGAACTGACGCCGACGGTGTTCCATATCGCGGCCCGTTCGCTGGCTTGCCAGGGCTTGTCGATTTTCGGCGACCATAGCGACGTGATGTCGGCGCGGATGACCGGCTTCGGCATGCTCTGTTCCAATTCTCCGCAGGAAGTCATGGACTTTGCGCTGATCGCCCATGCCGCAGCGCTGGAAGGGCGCATTCCGCTGATGCATTTTTTCGACGGGTTCAGGACCTCGCATGAAATCGCCAAGATTGCCATGCTGGATGACGATGTGATGCTGGCCATGATTCACGAAGAATGGGTAATGGCGCACCGAAGCCGGGCCTTGTCGCCCGATAATCCGGTGCTGCGCGGCACGGCGCAGAATCCCGATGTGTATTTCCAGGCCAGGGAATCGGTCAATGCCTATTACCAGGCGATGCCGGGGATCGTGCAGCGTGCAATGGACGGATTTGCCAAGCTGACCGGCCGCAGTTACCGCCTGTTTGAATATGAGGGTTCGCCGGAGGCCGAACGGGTCATCGTGATGATGGGTTCCGGCGCGGAGGCCGCCGCGGAGACGCTGGATTACCTGAACCGTCAGGGCGAAGCGGTCGGTTTGCTTAAAGTGCGCTTGTACCGGCCTTTCGATGCCGCCAGCCTGTTGGCGGCGCTGCCTTCGACCTGCCGCAAAATCGGCGTATTGGATCGCACCAAAGAACCGGGCTCGGATGGCGAGCCGTTGTATAAGGACGTGCTCGGCGCGGTGGCCCAGGATTTTATCAGCGGTTCTGCCAAGTTTTCGGTGCTGCCGAAAGTGGTCGGCGGTCGTTACGGGCTGTCGTCCAAGGAATTCACGCCCGGCATGATCAAGGCG
>JBAQYH010000604.1:0-6980 GCA_049299935.1 Methylobacter sp.
GTCGAGCACAGCCTGTTGATCGCCATCGTGCTGGTCATTTTGGTGGTGTTGTTGTTCCTGCGGGATATACGTTCGACGCTGGTGCCGATTATTGCGGTGCCGGCGTCCTTGCTCGGCGCCTGTGCTGCGATGTATTTTTTCAACTACAGCCTGAACAATCTGACCTTGATGGCGCTGACCATCGCCACCGGCTGTGTGGTTGACGACGCGATCGTGGTGCTGGAAAACACCAGCCGCCATATCGAAAAAGGCGTGGCGCCGTTCAAGGCCGCGCTGTTGGCTGCCCAGGAAGTCGGCTTTACCGTGTTGGCGATGAGCCTGTCGCTGGTTGCGGTGTTCCTGCCGATTTTGCTGATGGGCGGCGTGGTCGGCCGCCTGTTCAAGGAGTTTGCGGTGACGCTGTCGGCGGCGGTGCTGGTGTCGCTGCTGATCTCATTGACCGTCACGCCGATGCTGTGCGCGCGTTGGGTGGGCAAGGAAAGCCCGCAGCATGGCCGGATTTATCAAGGCATAGGCCGGACTTTCGACCGGGTGCAGCATTTTTACGAACAGACATTGCGCTGGGCATTACGCCACGGCCGTATCATGATGCTGATCCTGCTCGGCACCATCGGCCTGAATATTTATCTGTATACTATTATCGACAAAGGATTTTTCCCGACCCAGGACGGCGGCAGGTTGCTTGGCGAGGTTCAAGCCGACCAAGGCACTTCTTTTTGGGCCTTGCAGAAAAAATTCTTTGAATTTACCGAGCTGCTGCGGCAGGACCCTGCGGTCAATACGGTGGCCGGGTTTGCCGGCAGCCAGCAGAGCGGCAACAGCGCCAGGGTCTTCGTGGTACTGAAGCCGCACGATGAACGGGAACCGATCGAGGAAGTCATGGGCCGTTTGCGCGATAAGGTCAAACGCATTCCCGGTGCCGAGCTGCATATGTTCGCGGCGCAAGAACTGCGTATCGGCGGCCGGCCGTCGCTCGGCACGTTCGACTACGCCTTGCAATCCGACGACCTGGGCCTACTCCGTGAATGGATGCCGAAAGTGGTCGCCGCATTGTCCAAGCTGCCGGAACTCAGCGACGTCAGCTCCAGCCAGCAGGACAAAGGCCAGCAGATCGGCCTGGTGGTCGACCGGGCTATGGCGGCGCGCTACGGCGTCAGCCAAGCCATGATCGACGCGAGTCTCAACGACGCTTTTGGCCAGCGCCAAGTTTCGGTGATTTATAACCCGCTGAACCAGTACCGGGTAGTGATGGAACTGGCCCCCGAATATTGGCAAAGCCCGGAAGCCTTGAAGCAGGTTTATATCAGCGTGCCCGCCAAGCGCTTACCGTCCGGCGAGCAACAGGGCGCAGTCCAGGTGCCGTTGTCGGCGCTGGCAAGTTTCGCGCCGACCAGCACGCCGCTGTCGGTCAACCATCAAGGCCAGTTCGCCGCCGCCACGCTGTCGTTTAATCTTAAGCCCGGCACCTCGCTGTCCACCGCCACCGAACTGATCGAAAAAACCATGCGCGACATCGGCGTGCCGAATACCGTTCAAGGCAGTTTCCAGGGTTCGGCCAAAGCCTTCAAGGAATCGTTACGCAACCAGCCTTTTTTGATCCTGGCCGCTTTGCTGAGCATTTACATCGTGCTGGGCGTACTCTACGAAAGCTATATCCACCCGCTGACCATCCTGTCCACGCTGCCTTCGGCGGGAGTCGGCGCGTTGCTGGCGTTGATGGCATGCGGCACCGAATTCAGCATCATTGCGCTGATCGGCGTGATTTTGCTGATCGGCATCGTCAAGAAGAACGCGATCATGATGATCGACTTTGCGTTGTATGCCGAACGCGAGCACGGCCTGGATTCCCGCGAGGCGATTTTCCAGGCCTGCCTGCTGCGTTTCAGGCCGATCATGATGACTACGTTGGCCGCGATGTTCGGCGCGCTGCCGTTGGCGCTGGGCAGCGGTTACGGCGCGGAACTGCGCCAGCCGCTGGGCATTTCGATTGTCGGCGGCCTGATTTTCAGCCAGATGTTGACGCTGTACACGACGCCGGTCGTCTACCTTTACCTGGATCGTTTCCGGCTGTGGTTTGGTCGGCGTTTTTTGCCTTGAGTTTTATATTTTTTCACCACGGAGAACACGGAGGACACGGAGAGAACCAGCGTAAAAAACTCCGTGTCCTCTGTGCCCTCGGTGGTAAATTCAAAGATTTTTTATTAGCTATTAAAACCTGAGACTTACATGACAGTTCGCATTACCCGACCCCTGATTTATTTATTATTAGCTGCACAACTGGCCGGTTGCACGGTAGGCCCTGACTATGTCCGGCCGGAAGCCAAGATTCCCAATGAATTCAAGGAAAGCAAAGGCTGGAAACAGGCCCAACCCCGCGACAACGTGCTGCCCGGAAAATGGTGGGAAATTTTCAACGATCCCCGGCTTAATGGGCTGGAAGAGCAGGTCGCCACCGCCAACCAGTCGATCATCCAGGCCGAGGCGCAATACCGCCAGGCCCAACATCTGGTGCAGTCGGCGCAAGCGGATTTTTTCCCGATACTCAATCTGACCGGCATGACTAACCGTTTCCGCGCCGCCAGCGGCCAAAGCGTAGCGGTGTCCGGGGTTAGGAACCTGTTCGGCGCAGCCGGGGCAATTGCCTGGGAACCGGATTTATGGGGCAGCGTCCGCCGCCAGGTTGAAGCCAACACCGGCAGCGCCCAAGCCAGCGCGGCGACTTTGCAGGCTTTGCGGCTGTCCAGCCAGGCGACATTGGCCGAGGATTACTTTCAGTTAAAGGTATTGGATGCGCAAAAAGTGCTGTTGGACGAAACCGTGGACGCTTACAGCAAAACCCTGCAAATCATCAAAAACCGCTATGCGGTCGGCATGGTCGCCAAGAGCGATGTGATGCAGGCTGAAACCCAGCTGGAATCGGTGCGCGCCCAGGCCGTCAATCTCGGCGTGCAGCGGGCGAAACTGGAACATGCGATTGCAGTCTTGATCGGCAAGACCCCGTCGGAATTGTCGTTGACTCCGGCGCCGCTGGACGTGCAGCCGCCGCCGATTCCGGTCAGCCTTCCGTCTGAACTGCTGGAACGGCGCCCGGACATTGCCGCCGCCGAACGCAAAATCGCCGCCGCCAATGCCCAGATCGGCGTGGCCAAGGCGGCCTATTACCCGACCTTGAATCTGGCCGTCACCAAGGGGTTTCAATCTTCCGCCCTGGGAACCCTGTTCAAGGCGGCCAGCCGCTATTGGGCGCTGGGTCCGGCCGGCGCGGCGTTGACGCTGTTCGACGGCGGCGCTAAAAATGCCCAGTACAAACAGGCCATCGATGGTTTTGATGCCGATGTCGCCGCTTACCGGCAAACGGTGCTGACCGGCTTTCAGGAAGTGGAGGACAATCTGGCCGCCTTGCGGATACTGGAGGAAGAGACGCAGGTGCAGGATAAAGCCGTCGCCGCAGCCAACCAGGCGCTGGCGCTGACTATCAACCAGTACCAGGCGGGAACCATCAGTTACCTGAATGTGATGACCGCGCAAACCGCAGCCTTATCCAACCGTCAGACAGCGGTACAGTTACGCGGCGAGCGGCTGGCGGCCTCGGTGTTGTTGGTCAAAGCCTTGGGCGGCGGCTGGAATGTGGCAATGCTGCCGGGCCCGGACCAAGCGGGCGGCGAAGTTAAATGGACGGATTATTTAATATTTCCGGTGGAATGATTGTTCCGTTTCCATGCGCTACGTCAATGCCATTAAGTTAATAACTGATGTTACGCATTGTCCACGAAAAGCACGAAAGGCACGAAAAATTAGCAACGTAGCTACGTAGGCCGGAAACGCCCACCCTGGCTGACGAGTCATTCAGGCATTCATCCAAAATGGCGATCTTGAACAGACTTGTTGTATAACGTGAGCGCCGAAGCCCGGGAGCGACGTGTTTTAACTATTTTCGTGCTTTTCGTGGACGACGCTTTTTTATCATGTCCGTGCGTAACATCAGTTAATAAAAAGGTAAAACAAACAAAAATGTTAATCGAGTAGGGCGCGCCGTGCGCGCCTTTCCCGATGCTTGAAAAACGTTGCTGTCTCTTTGGCGCGCACGGCACGCTCTAACAGAAGAAGCATTGTTTTTAATGGCGTTTCCGGCAAATTTGGGCGTTGCTTGCCGGAAGCGCCTGTTCCCGCTGTGCTCAATCGACTACGCCTATTCCCGCCGAAAGCTCCGGCACTCGGTGCGGCAAACGGGATTAATTCCCCACTCCGGCAAATTTGTTGCGCTAATGCTTTGTTCCCACGCGCTGCATCCTACCCATTATGAAAAAACCATGCTTAGCAAAATCGGGCACAGTGGAGTTGATTCGATATAATGCTATAGTACAGACAGAAAAATAATGGTTTTGGAGGGGGAGGACAATGGCTGATAATAATAATGAAAAACATAAGATAGTGATTGTTGGCGGCGGGGCGGCGGGTCTTGAGCTTGCGACCAGTTTAGGTAAAAAATTAGGCAAAAAAGGCGTGGCCGAGATTACGTTGCTGGACGCTTCGCCGATCCATATCTGGAAACCGTTGTTGCACGAGGTTGCTGCCGGTACGCTGGATGAATCCGAACAGATTGAATATCTCGCCCAGGCGCACCGGAATCATTTCCGTTTCAGGCTGGGCCGGATGGAAGGCTTGGATCGGCAGAAAAAGGAAATTTATGTCAGCCCTACGCTCAGCGACAGCGGCGAAGAATTAATCCCCAGGCGCACGTTCAGTTACGATACGCTGGTGATGTCGGTCGGCAGTATCAGTAACACGTTTAATATTAAGGGGGTGGCGGAACATTGCCTGTTCCTCGATACCACCGCTCAGGCGTTTAAGTTCCAAAAACAACTGGTTGAATCGTATATCAAAAGCCATGCGGGTAAGGCCGCGGACAAGACTTTGTCCATCGTTATCATCGGCGCGGGGGCTACCGGCGTCGAGCTGTCGGCGCAATTGCACGAGGTGACCGATCTGCTGGCGGTTTACGGCCTGGATGAATCCAGCGATGTGAAATTAACCATTATCGAAGCGGCTACGCAATTGCTGCCCGCATTGCCCGGCAAATTAGCCCATGCGACGCAGCAACAGCTGGTCAAACTGGGCATTGACCTCAAGCTGGGCCGCCGGGTGACCGAGGTAACCAGGGAGGGCGTTCATACCCACGATGGGGAGATGATACCGGCGGATCTTAAAGTCTGGTCGGCGGGCATTAAAGCGCCGGACTGGATGAAAGACCTGGACGGCCTGGAAGTGAACAGGATCAATCAGCTGGTGGTCGATGAGACCTTAAAAACCAGCGATGACGATATTTTCGCGATAGGCGATTGCGCGGCCTGTCCGTGGCCGGGGCATGAAGGCAATGTGCCGCCGCGGGCGCAGGCGGCGCATCAGCAGGCCTCGACGTTGAGCAAATCGATAGTCAACCGGCTAAAGGGCGGCAAGCTGGTCAAATATGCTTATCTCGATTACGGGTCGCTGGTTGCTTTGGGCAAATACACGACGGTCGGCAACCTGATGGGCAATCTGATGGGGTCGGTCAGTGTCGGCGGTTTTATCGCCAGGGTGGTTTATCTGTCCCTGTACAAAATGCACCAAGTGGCAATACACGGTTATTTCAGGACGGCGATGTTGACGCTGTCCAATCTGTTCCGGCGTAGCGCCCATGCGACGATAAAAATGCATTAGAATTTTTTTATGTAGCTGCAACGATGTGGTTACTTTTTATAATTATTTTACAAAGATCAAAAACATGTTTGAAGTTGAATACGAGTTCCGCGAAGAAGATTTAATCCATTTTAATGAAATGCAATTCATGAAAAATGAAGAGATACAGAACAATATCAGGAAAAACCGCTGGATAGTGCCGGGCATCATGGCGCTGATCGGTTCATTTTATTATTTTTATTACGGCGATATGAAGTCGTCAGGATACATCATCGTGATTGCCGCTCTTTGGGCGTTGCTGTCGCCCAAAATCATGATGCTGGATTTGCGCCGGCAGATTCTTAAAAGCTACACCCCTAAAGAAAAGATCGCTATGTTCGGTACCTATGTTCTGACCATAGACCCTGCCAATCCTACTTACCTGCTGGAGAAATCACCCAGCGGCAAACATAAAATGGCCTGGAGCGATTTGGTCCGGGTGGAATACGGCAAACGCTATGTTTATATCTATATCAATTTGAGTACCGCGCTGGTTATTCCGGTGGAAACGGTCAAAAAGGGCAACCTTGAGCAATTTGCCGAGCAGGCGGAAAAGATGATTGAGCGGTTTGCTTAGAAGTTATTATCCAGTTGGGGGATTTTACCCCTGCGGGATGCTCTCGCATCTTTTTTAAGGGGTAAAAAGCCATGGTTACGGCAATATATGCATCACTTGCAGCTTTGCTAATAGTGCGGCTTGCGCTTTCGGTGATAAAACTTCGCAGAAAAAACCGTGTCAGTGTTGGCGACGGTGGCGTTGAGGCGTTGCAGCTGGCTATTCGCGCCCATGTAAATGCAGTGGAATACATTCCTGTAACACTCATGCTTTTATTAACGCTGGAATTAAACGGAGCGCCGAAAATACTTATCCATATATTGGGCGTTACATTGATAGTTGGGCGAATATTGCATGCTATGGGGCTTCCCGCAAAGGACTTCAAAAAAAGAGTATTGGGCATGCAGATAACAATCTACTTGTTAATGGGCTTGGCCGTACTGAATATATTCTTTTTGGCGTTTGCCGGGGCGCTTAAACTTTAGTAATCATGTCCGTCTTGGTGGTTTAAAGCATTCGCTTAACCACAACCTACGAACTCAAATTTTTCACCTTGAACCTTAATGTTAAATTTTAGAAATATAACCCTGCGCCGCGGCGCGAGGGTGTTGTTTGCCAACTCTTCTTTCACCATTCACAAAGGCCAAAAAGTAGGCTTTACCGGCGCAAACGGTGCGGGTAAATCCAGCTTTTTTGCGCTGGTCAG